>NZ_JBFAIR010000044.1:0-92829 GCF_040654815.1 Streptomyces sp. NPDC050619
AACGCTCGGCTGGGAAACCCCAGCCGAGCGCCTGCATAAACTACTCACGGCCTGATCAAACCGACCACGTGTTGCGACGACCCCTAGAAACCGCCGATCAGGAGCGGCCCTTTCAGAAGCGGGTACGTCAGTCGCCGTTGCCCGGCGTCGGCGTGGTCTTCTGGATCTGCATCAGGAACTCGGCGTTCGACTTCGTCTGCTTCATCTTGTCGAGGAGCAGTTCGACCGCCTGCTGCTGGTCGAGGGCGTGCAGCACCCGGCGCAGCTTCCAGACGATGCCCAGCTCGTCGGGAGCGAGCAGGATCTCTTCCTTACGGGTACCGGACGCGTCGACGTCCACCGCCGGGAAGATCCGCTTGTCGGCGAGCTTCCGGTCGAGCTTGAGCTCGGCGTTGCCCGTGCCCTTGAACTCCTCGAAGATCACCTCGTCCATGCGGGACCCGGTGTCCACCAGGGCGGTGGCGAGGATGGTCAGCGAGCCGCCGTCCTCGATGTTGCGGGCCGCACCGAAGAAGCGCTTCGGCGGGTAGAGGGCCGTCGAGTCGACACCACCGGACAGGATGCGGCCGGAGGCCGGGGCCGCGAGGTTGTACGCACGGCCCAGACGCGTGATCGAGTCGAGCAGGACGACGACGTCGTGGCCCAGCTCCACCAGCCGCTTGGCGCGCTCGATGGCGAGCTCCGCGACCGTGGTGTGGTCCTCGGCCGGGCGGTCGAAGGTCGAGGAGATGACCTCGCCCTTGACCGACCGCTGCATGTCGGTGACCTCTTCCGGACGCTCGTCGACCAGGACGACCATCAGGTGGCACTCGGGGTTGTTGTGCGTGATCGCGTTGGCGATCGCCTGCATGATCATGGTCTTGCCGGTCTTCGGCGGGGCCACGATCAGACCGCGCTGACCCTTACCGATCGGCGCGACGAGGTCGATGATGCGGGTGGTGAGGATGCCCGGGTCCGTCTCCAGGCGGAGGCGGTCCTGCGGGTACAGCGGCGTCAGCTTGTTGAACTCCGGCCGCCCGCGCCCGGATTCGGGCGCCATGCCGTTGACGGAGTCCAGGCGGACCAGCGCGTTGAACTTCTCGCGGCGCTCGCCTTCCTTGGGCTGACGCACGGCACCGGTGACGTGGTCGCCCTTGCGCAGGCCGTTCTTGCGGACCTGGGCGAGGGAGACGTACACGTCGTTGGGACCGGGCAGGTAGCCCGACGTCCGGATGAAGGCGTAGTTGTCGAGGATGTCGAGAATGCCCGCGACCGGGATCAGGACGTCGTCGTCGGTGATCTGCGGCTCGGACGTCATGTCGTCGCGGCCACGACGGCCCCGACGGTCCCGGTAACGGCCACGACGGCCGCGACGGCCGCCATCGAAGTCGTCGTCGTCCTGAGGGCCGTTGTCCCGCTGGCGGTCCTGACGGTCCTGCCGGCCGCCGCCCTGCTGGGTCTGCTGCCGGTCCTGCTGGCGGTCCGGACGGCCGCCGCCCTGCTGCTCGTCGCCCTTGCGACGGTCACCGCGGTCGCCACGGTCAGCGCGGTCCCCACGGTCACGGCCGCGCTCACGGCGGTCGCGGCGGCGGCCCTCGCCGTCACCGGCGTCGCCGCCCTTGGCCTCGCCCTGCGGCTGCGTCTGGGTCTGGGTCTGCGCCTGCGGGGCGGGCGTCTCGGCCTTCGGCTCGCTCTGCGCCTCGGCAACGACCTTCTCGGGGCTGCCGACCTCAGCGGTGGCGCGACGGCGGCGGCGCTCCACGGGAGCGTCGTCTCCCCCACGCTCGGCCGTTCCCCCACGCTCGGCTGCGCTCGCGCGGGAGGTACCCCCATCGCGGGAGGGGCCTCCAGCCGGCTGCCCGGGGATCTCGATCTGCTGCTGGGCCACGGCCTTCTCGGCGGGCGCCGCGGCCTTCTTCGCGGCCTTCTCGGCGGGCGCGGCCTCCTCGCCCGTACGCGCCTTCGAGGTGGCTCGGCGCTTCGGCTTGGTCTCGGTGGCTGCCTCGGCGGTCTTCGCCGGGGCACCCCCTCCCGCCTGCGCCTCCTTGATGACCTCGATCAGTTGACTCTTGCGCATCCGCGCGGTGCCCCTGATGCCGAGGCCTGATGCGACCTGCTGGAGCTCGGCCAGCACCATGCCCTCGAGGCCGGTACCGCGGCGCCGCCGGGAGCCGGCACCGGTGGCAGGCGCGGAGGCGTCCGTGGAGGGCGCGGCAGCGGTCTCCTCGACACGTGCGCCCATCAGATCGGTGGTGTCGCTCACGAAGGGTCCTTCCCTGGAGCGGACGTCGGCCTGTCTGGCTCGGCGACCGGTTGTGCTGTCCGGCTTCGGTCCTTGCTGTGTGGACCGTGCCGGGGCGGTGGTCCGCCTAAGCGGCGGAGGAATGTGGTGACGGCGCTTCCCGAAGCAGTGGCACTGAGTGTCTGTGTCACGTGGCTTGGTCGCACCGGTTCCGGAGCGTGCCCGGCAAGTCGCTCAGTGCCCGCATACGACGTACTGCCCGCATACGACGTACGAAACACAGTGCGGCTTGGGAGGCTCCCGGAAGGATGTCTGTCCCGGACGGGGACAGGAAGCACCTCGCCATGGTGGGGTCGGGTGCAGACTTGAGATTAACACTACCGGATCCAACAAACATTCCCCCTCTCGAAATCCGGCAACCGCCGGTGCTAAATGTCACCGGAGGGCGCCAGCGGGAGCACGCACGCTCCCTGGGCGTCGAGTTCCAGCCGGTTCGCGGCCCAGCCCTCGCCCGCCAGATGGGCGACTTTGTCAGCGCTGTCGCCGTCGACCAGCGCGAGCACCGTGGGGCCCGCGCCTGAGATGACTGCCGGGACTCCGTCGGCCCGCAGCCGCTCCACCAGCGCCGCGCTCTCCGGCATGGCCGGGGCGCGATAGTCCTGGTGGAGGCGGTCCTCGGTGGCGGGCAGCAGCAGCTCGGGGCGCCTGGTGAGGGCCTCGACGAGCAGGGCCGCCCGGCCCGCGTTGGTGGCGGCGTCGACGTGCGGCACGGTGCGCGGCAGCAGGCCGCGCGCGGTCTGTGTCAGGACCGGCTTTCCGGGCACGAAAACCACCGGAACGATGGAATCGGCGGGGTCCATCCTGATCGCCCGCGCGGCTCCGGCCTCCATCCAGGAGAGCGTGAAACCGCCGAGCAGACAGGCCGCCACATTGTCGGGATGGCCCTCGATCTCGGTGGCGAGTTCCACGAGGGCCGGGTCGTCGAGCCTGGCCTCGCCGCCGATGGTCACGGCACGCGCGGCGACGATGCCGGCGCAGATGGCGGCCGAGGAGGAACCCAGGCCACGGCCGTGCGGAATGCGGTTCGCGCAGACGATTTCCAGGCCGCGCGGCTGTCCGCCCAGCAGATCGAAGGCGGTGCGCAGGGACCGTACGAGAAGGTGGTTTTCGTCACGCGGGAGCGTCTCGCCGCCCTCACCCGCGATGTCGATGTGCAGCCCGGAGTCGGCCACCCGGACGACCACGTCGTCGTAGAGCCCCAGCGACAGGCCGAGGGCGTCGAAGCCCGGGCCGAGGTTGGCGCTGGTGGCGGGGACGCGCACCCGGACGGCGGCGGCGCGGAACGCTGGACCGGCCATCGCTCGATGACTCTCCTTGAGCTGCGTGATTGTCGATTGTCGAAGACATTCGATAGGTACGTGAGGTTTCCCGGGGCGTCAGGGCCCTGGGGACCACTTCCGGGCCGCGGAGACGGCGCGGGACCCGGCCATATGTGAAGGCATATGCGGCGGGCGGGTTCACTACAGCCTATCGAAGGAAGGTTCTGTGACGACATAGGGCGCACAGGAGGCGCACGATGCGTGTCGTAAGCCCCTTGTGCACCCCCGGCCGGGAACTCCCCCGGCAGGTCGTCCGTTTACGCGAGACCCAGGTTACGCGAGACCGAAGTTACGCGAGACCGAGGCGCCGGTTACACGAGACCGAGGCGCTCGGCCGCGATCGCCGCATCGACCGGGACGGTGACGGGCTGCGGAGCGCCCGCCACGGCCCAGTCGGGGTCCTTGAGGCCATTGCCCGTGACGGTGCACACGATGCGCTGCCCCGGGTCGACCTTGCCCTGCTCGGCGGCCTTCAGCAGACCGGCCACGGACGCGGCGGAGGCGGGCTCCACGAAGACACCCTCCTGCGCGGCCAACAGCCGGTAGGTGCGCAGGATTTCACGGTCCGTCACCTCGTCGATGAAGCCGCCGGACTCGTCCCGCGCGGCCAGCGCGTACTGCCAGGACGCGGGGTTGCCGATGCGGATCGCGGTGGCGATCGTCGACGGGTCCTTGACGATCTCGCCGCGCACGATCGGGGCACTGCCGGACGCCTGGAAACCCCACATTCTGGGGGTCTTGGAGGCGATGCCGTCGGCGGCGTACTCCTTGTAGCCCTTCCAGTACGCGGTGATGTTGCCCGCGTTGCCCACCGGCAGGACGTGGATGTCGGGCGCGTCGCCGAGCATGTCCACGATCTCGAACGCGGCCGTCTTCTGGCCCTCGATCCGCACCGGATTGACCGAATTGACCAGCGCCACAGGGTAGTTGTCGCTCAGGGCGCGGGCGAGGGTGAGGCAGTCGTCGAAGTTGCCGTCGACCTGGAGGATCTTGGCGCCGTGCACGAGCGCCTGGCCCATCTTGCCGAGCGCGATCTTGCCCTGCGGGACGAGGACGGCACAGACCATCCCGGCGCGCACGGCGTACGCGGCGGCGCTCGCGGACGTGTTGCCGGTGGAGGCGCAGATGACCGCCTTCGCGCCCTCCTCCTTCGCCCGCGTGATCGCCATGGTCATACCGCGGTCCTTGAAGGACCCGGTCGGGTTGGCACCCTCCACCTTGAGGTGGACCTCGCAGCCGGTGCGCTCGGAGAGCACCTGCGCGGGCACGAGGGGCGTGCCGCCCTCACGGAGCGACACGACCGGCGTGGTGTCGGACACCGGCAGCCGCTCCCGGTACTCCTCGATGATTCCGCGCCACTGGTGGGTCATTGCTGGTTACTCTCCTTCAACCCGCATGATGCTGGCGACACCACGCACGGTGTCGAGCTGACGCAACGCCTCGACGGTTCCGCCCAGGGCGGCGTCGGACGCGCGGTGCGTGACGACGACGAGGGAGGCCTCGCCGTCCTTGCCCTGCTGGCGAACCGTATCGATCGACACCCCGTGCTCGGCGAACACGGTCGCCACCTGGGCGAGAACACCCGGTTTGTCCGCGACGTCGAGGCTGATGTGGTAGCGGGTGAAGACGTCACCCATGCCCGACACGGGCAGCGCGGCGTACGCCGACTCGCCGGGGCCCGTGGCGCCGTTGAGCCGGTTGCGGCAGACGGCGACGAGGTCGCCGAGTACGGCGGAGGCCGTGGGGGCGCCGCCGGCGCCGGGCCCGTAGAACATCAACTGCCCGGAGGCGTCGGACTCCACGAACACGGCGTTGTACGCGCCGCGCACGGAGGCGAGCGGGTGGGTCAGCGGAATCATCGCGGGATGCACGCGCGCGGTCACGGACCGCCCGTCGGCGGCCCGCTCGCAGATGGCGAGCAGCTTGATGGTGCAGCCCATCTCCTTGGCGGAGGCGAAGTCGGCCGCCGTCACCTCGGTCATGCCCTCGCGGTAGACGTCGTCGAGGCGCACGCGCGTGTGGAAGGCGATCCCGGCGAGGATGGCGGCCTTGGCGGCGGCGTCGAACGCCTCGACGTCGGCGGTGGGATCCGCTTCCGCGTACCCGAGCGCCATGGCCTCGTCGAGGGCCTCCTGGTAACCGGCCCCCGTGGAGTCCATCTTGTCGAGGATGAAGTTGGTGGTGCCGTTGACGATCCCGAGCACCCGGTTGACCTTGTCGCCGGCGAGGGACTCGCGCAGCGGGCGGATCAGCGGGATGGCGCCGGCGACGGCGGCCTCGTAGTAGAGGTCCTTGTTGTTCGCCTCCGCCGCCGCATGAAGGTCTGCGCCGTCCTGGGCGAGAAGGGCCTTGTTCGCGGAGACGACGGAGGCGCCGTGCTCGAAGGCGGTGGTGATGAGGGTGCGCGCGGGCTCGATCCCTCCGATGACCTCCACCACCACATCGATGTCGCCGCGTTTGACGAGGGCGGTGGCGTCCGTGGTGACGAGGGCCGGGTCGATGCCTTCGCGGACCTTGGAGGGACGGCGGACCGCGACACCCGCCAGCTCGACGGGGGCTCCGATCCGGGCGGCGAGGTCGTCGGCGTGCGTCGTCATGATGCGCGCCACCTCTGAGCCGACCACTCCACAGCCCAGCAGCGCCACCTTCAGCGGACGCGTACGCATCATCCGACCTCGTTTCCTCATACCGTCTACGGTGGGACCAGTCTCACTCACCGGACGGGAGTTTCTATCCCTCGTCCGGATCGTGAGACATCTATTTCATTTGCGCGGGGGTGGATCACAGGAGATCTTCCGCCTCGCATTTATGACCTGCTTTTCATAGCCGGCCTTTAGCGGTTGTTGCGGCTCACCCGACATCGAGGCGCAGGAGATCCTCCTCCGTCTCACGGCGGACGATCACGCGGGACTCGCCGTCGTTCACCGCGACAACCGGCGGACGCGGCACATGGTTGTAATTGCTCGCCATGGAACGGCAGTACGCGCCCGTAGCCGGTACGGCGATCAGGTCACCCGGTGCCAGGTCGGCCGGCAGGAACGCGTCCTTGACCACGATGTCGCCGCTCTCGCAGTGCCTGCCGACGACGCGCGCGAGCATGGGCTCGGCGTCGGAGACGCGGGAGACGAGGGCGACGCTGTACTCGGCGTCGTAGAGCGCGGTACGGATGTTGTCGGACATGCCGCCGTCGACGGAGACGTAGGTACGCAGCCCGTCGAGGGGCTTGATGGTGCCGACCTCGTAGAGCGTGAACGCGGTGGGCCCGACGATGGCCCGCCCGGGCTCGACGGAGATACGAGGAGTGCGCAGCTTGGCGCCCTCGCACTCACGCGTGACGATCTCGGTGAGCGACTTGGCGATGTCGTGGGGCTCGCTGGGATCGTCCTCACTCGTGTACGCGATCCCGAGCCCGCCCCCGAGGTCGATCTCCGGCAGCTCGACGCCGTGCTCGTCGCGAATGTCCTTGAGAAGGCCGACGACTCGGTGGGCGGCGACCTCGAAGCCCGACATGTCGAAGATCTGCGACCCGATGTGGGAGTGGATCCCAATCAGCTCCAGCCCGTCGAGCTGGAGAGCGCGCCGTACGGCCTCGGCGGCCTGGCCGCCGGCGAGCGGAATGCCGAACTTCTGGTCCTCGTGGGCGGTGGCGATGAACTCGTGCGTGTGGGCCTCGACACCGACGGTGATACGGATCTGGACCCTTTGGCGCTTCCCGAGGGACTCCGCGATGTGGGCGACGCGGACGATCTCCTGGAAGGAGTCGAGGACGATACGCCCGACGCCCGCCTCGATGGCCCGGTGGATCTCGTCCGTCGACTTGTTGTTGCCGTGGAAGGCGATGCGGTCGGCGGGCATGCCGGCGGAGAGGGCGGTGGCGAGCTCACCGCCGGAGCAGACGTCGAGGTTGAGCCCCTCTTCGTGCAGCCACCGGACGACCGCCCGGGAGAGGAAGGCCTTCCCGGCGTAGAAGACGTCGGCGTCGTGCCCGAAGGCGGTGCGCCACGCCTGCGCCCGGGCACGGAAGTCGGCCTCGTCCATGACGTAGGCCGGGGTGCCGTGCTGTTCGGCGAGGGTCTTCACGTCGATGCCGCCGACGGTGACGACGCCGTGGGTGTCCCGGGTGACGGTCTGGGCCCACACCTTGGGGTCGAGGGTGTTGAGGTCGGCGGGCGGGGCTGAGTAATGCCCCTCGTGGAGGACATCGGCGTGACGGGGCCCTGCGGGGTGTGCGGAACGACTCATGACTCTTTTAAGGGCCTTTCCAGGGCTCTCTGTGGGTGTCTCAGAGGTATTCGGGTGCGTCGATGCCGAGCAGGGACAGGCCACCGGCAAGCACCGTCCCGGCGGCTTCGGCAAGGGCCAGCCGGGAACGGTGGGCGGCCGAGGGTTTCTCCTCGCCGCGCGGAAGAACGGTGGGCAGGAAGGGGACGACGGCATCGGCGACGGTGACGAGGTGCCGGGCGAGACGGTCGGGGGCGTGGTGGGTGGCGGCGGTGGTGAGGATGCGGGGGTGGTCGGCGAGGAGGGTGAGGAGGGGGGCTGTGGCGGGGGCGGTTTCGGCGGGGGCGGTTTCGGCGGGGCCGGCGGTGAAGCCCAGGTCGGCGGCGTTGCGGGTGAGGGCGCGGGTGCGGGCGTAGGCGTAACGAACGCGGAAGAGGGGGTTGCCCTCACTCTGGACGAGATGGTCGTCGCTGATCCGGGGCCGGTCGTGGGCGGCAGGGTGCAGCAGGGCCCAGCGGGCGGCGTCGCGGCCGAGGGGGAGGGGATCGGCGGGGGCCGCTGGTACCGGTCGGACGTTGACGTCGAAGGGGGAGGGCGATTCAGATGACGCGGGTGATGCAGCTGATGCGGGTGATGCGGGTGATTCATCAGTGCCGTATGCGTCGACGTACGGGTCAAGGCGTACGGCGAGGACCTCCTCCCACTCCGGCTCGGGCCGGGCGGCGCAGCTGATGCGGACGAGGGTGCCCTGGGACCGGAGGAGGCGGGCGACGGTGTCGGCGGTGACGACGGCGCGGACTTCGTGGGCGGCGTGCAGTTGCGCGAGCTTCTCGGTGGGGCTGTCGGCATGGCCGTACCGCAGACCGCGCCGCAGGATCTCCTCGACGAGAGCGGCGGGCGAGGTGCTCTCCAGCCGGATGTTGATGAATCCGGGCCCGGTGATGACGACGTCGGCGACGACGGCCGTGTCGAGAAGGTGTGGCCGGAGGATCTCGGCGACCCGCCGGGGCGGCTGCCCGGCCGGGCGAGCGAGCTGAAGGGCGATGTTGGTGGCGTAGTCACCACACCCGCCAGGACCGGGCACCGTGACAACGGCCCGTCCCGGAACGGTCACACTCAGCTCCCCCTCGTCGACAGCACGACGCACCGCGCACAGCACGGTACGAGAGAGCTCGACGGGGGTCACGGGACAAGCGTAGGGGAGGAGGGGGGTGGGTAGGCGAGCCGGTTTGAGTGGGGTCCCGGATGCGGACGGGAGGGGGCGGGGTGGGGGGCGCTGTTGGACGGGCGGTGTTCCGGTTCGAGGATGTCGGGACGAGGGTGAACGCCGCCCCGGCCTGGCGGGCGCACCGGGATGATCGGCTACCGGCGTCGGCTGATCATCTGTAGCCCCGGAAGCACCGCGGAGTAATCAATCGCCGATCAATCACCGATCGACCACCGAACGACCGGAGTACGGAAGTGACCAGCTGCTGGCCCCGACCACCGCAACGAGGCAGCCAGCCACCGGCCTGACCGATCCACGGGGTGATCAGCCGCCGGCGCGGCCGGCCCGCTCAGCCTCTCCGGCCAGTTCGGCCTCTCCTGCGACCCCAGCAGCCCCGGCGACCCCGAGGATGTCGTCGAACGCCGACTGCCCCTCCGCCTCGACTTCCACTTCCACTTCCCCCTCCTTCCTCGCTCCCCCACTCCCCCGCCGCTCGATCAACTGCCGTACGAGACGTACGAGTTCGGCGGGCTCGAAGGGCTTCGCGAGGAAGGCGTCGACGCCGACGCCGAGGCCGGTCTCGACCTCGTACTGCGTACAGGCGCTGACGATGGCGAGAGGGAGGTGGCTGGTTCGTGGATCGGCCCGAAGTCGAGCGGCAGCGCGGAGCCCGTCCAGTCGAGGCATGACGACATCGAGGGTGACCACATCGGGCCGCACTTGATGAACGACATCCAGACACTCGGCACCGTCGGCCGCGGTCACGACCTCGAAACCCTCCAGCTCGAGATTGACCCTGATCAGCTGCCGGATGACCTTGTTGTCGTCCACAACAAGCACCCGGCCGGACGCCCCTGGCACAACTTGAGAGTAGGTCGAGACCGGCCACCGCGTCCGGGTTTTCCCCACTTCCACCCCGTGCGGGCGACCCCTCCCTGGGACGGGTAGGACCAGACCCCCACACCAGGTCCGCAGACCCGCCTCGACGCCGCGAAACCCATTCATGAACACCCCGAAGGAGCTGGTAGGGTTCTACCCGTCGCCGCAAACACCGCGCCCGACACGCCCCCGTAGCTCAGGGGATAGAGCAACGGCCTCCGGAGCCGTGTGCGCAGGTTCGAATCCTGCCGGGGGCACTCGCCGGTCAGAAAGTTGAAACGAGACCTGACCAGGGCGGATGCCGACAGAAAAGGGCGAGAGTCAGTCTCACTGACTCTCGCCCTTTCTCACTCTCTCTCACTGATCGTGCGTGAGGAGTGCGTGAGCCACGAGCGGCTCACACAGCGTCCGACGGCCCCCACCCCATCGCCTTTTCGATCTTCTTGTTGTCCTCCTCCTCGCTGTTGTCGAGGCAGCCCGCATAGTGGCGATCGATGACCTCCGGCGACGTGCCCGCCCGGCGAGCCACCTCTGCCACCGGGAGGCCGGAGCGGAGCCAGTCCGTGATGCACGTGGCCCGCCCGTCGTACGGCTTCCTGGCGAGCGGCGATGCGACCTTGTGCGGCGGGAACGCGAGGGGGCGAGCCGCCTGCCAGACACGCCAGTAGCTGGACGTGCCCACCAGACCGCCCCGCTCGTTCTGGAACAGCCGGCCGTCGGCCGCCGTGCCGAACTCCTTCACGTGCGCCCGGAGCATCGCCACCAGGACGGGAGGAATCGGCACCGGGCGGTCTGCCTCGGGGTCCCGCATTTTCAGCCCTCGCGTGTCATGCCGCTCGCCTGAGTCGGTCCACTTCTTGCCAGACACGGGCCGTGTTTCTCGGAGGGTGAGTACGCCCCATCCCGTTTCCGGCAAGTGACAGTCGGCCAGCCTCAGCCCCACCACTTCCGCCGGTCGCATCGCGGCGTAGAGGATGCAGCCGAAGAAGGCGACCAGACGCCTTCCCCTGTTTCTATGCACTGATCCCACGTACGAAACGGCCGTCAGAAACTCGCGCCCCTGTGTGGCGTTCATGAGGACACGTGGGTCAATCGGGCCGCTGGCGGCAGTAGCGGGCCGCTCCAATCCAGCGATCGGGTTCTCGTCCAGATAGCTCTTTTGAATCGCATACGTCATGGCCGAATTGAAACCGCGCCGACGACGCTTGTACGTGTCCTTGGCAGCGAGCTTGCCATCCAGCCTGTACGCGAGTCGGTAGTGCACGTCCTCGGCGATGCCGGATTCTCTCAGTGCCGACAGGGAAAGGGAATTCTCTGCAAGCCACGCGCAAACCTTTTCCAGGTCCGGCGGGGGTTCCTCGCTCTCGTGAGCCGGTACGACGGCCCACCTCACGGCCCGCCGCACCGCGGGGAGTTCCGGAGTGTCGGGCCCCTCCTGCACCATCCCCAAGGCTGCCGAGGCAAGACTGTCTGCGAATCCCTCTCTGGTCTTCGCTGCCGCAGTACGCCAACGACGCTTCATGAACTCACGCGAGAACTCCCACCATGTGGGGTCGGCCTTGGACTCGGTCTTAGCCTTTGCCGCTGCCTCCGCCTTTCGAACCTCCGACTCAGGTAGGCCCGATTCCACGTCGAACGCCTCACCCTTGCGCATGGCATGCCGCAGCTCCGAACGACGATTATCGGCAAGCGTGAAGGTGGCAAACGATGCGTAGCGCCGCTCACCCGCAACGATCCAGCGGAGTTGATACGGGGCACTTTTGCTCTTCACCTTACTGATGCCCCACACACGGACGTCATTAGAGAAGACGCGTTCCTTCCCGCCCTCAGGGCGCCCACTCTCGTGAGCGCCCTCGGGTGCACTGGACGTGCGGCTGCTCACGCCGTCTCCTCCAACGTGGTAATCCAGCGGTCCAGTTCGGAACGACGAATCCGCACGGAGCCGTTCGGGAGTTTGATTGCCTTTGGCCCTTTCCTCAACTGGCGCCAGCGGTGGAAGGTCGACAGAGGGACGCCGATTTCCTCAACGACTTCAGAGATGGTGAGCATTTCGTCACGCGCCATATTCGACTCCCCTCCAGGGTTCGTTGGCGGGCCGAAAGTCGGACAGTCGGACACTGGGGAGTTGAGGGTGTCCGGTCTGTTCGCGCAGGTCAGACGGGGCAATCGGACAGTCGGACACCTAGGACACCTCCGGGGGTGGGGTGTCCGGGAAGTAGCGGCCTCCGGCGCCCTTGGTGAGCTGTCCCGCCTCTGCCATGCGGGAGCAGTAGCGGCGGACGGTGTCCGCGTCGATGTCCGGCAACGCAGCGACGACGTCCCGCGGCCGGACGCCGGGGTTTTCCCGGACGTATCGCAGGATGGCCGCGCGGGTGTCGCCGATGGTGTGGTCGGTGACCGGCCCGTCGAGCATGTGCCAGGCGCCGGAGGCGGCTTGGAACTGAAGCGCGTACTCGGCTTCGTCGACGTCGCGCCCGGTGACGTGCAGAATGCCGTCCGCCTGCCCGCGCGCCCGCTTGAGTACGAGCGTGGCGTCCGCGGCTCCGGCGATGCCGTTGGTGCCCGAGACCTCCGTCAGGAAGTCCTCGGAAGCCATCTTGCGGACGTGGTGGACCAGCACGACGGCGATGCCGTAGTGATCGGCGATCCGCTTGGCATAGGTGACGGCGACATAATCCGCGTCGTACGCCGACACGCCCTGAGGGGCGGGACCGCGCATCTTGGCGAACACGTCGACGACGACCATGCGGGCGTCCGGGTTGCGGTCCAGCCATCCGGCGATGGCCTCGCTGCCGCCCTGCGGGAAGGGCGGGCATTCGGTGACCAGCGTCAGCCCGGCCGGGGCCGCCTGTCCCCCGAGCATCTTGCCCATGCGGGTCTGGAGACGGCGCGGGGTGTCTTCCAGGGCGAGGTAGAGCACCGGTCCGCCATCAACGGGCAGGGAGTCGAAGGCGTAGCCCCCGGAGGCGACCGCAAGAGCCAGTCCGAGGGACAGCCAGGACTTGCCCACCTTGGGCGGTCCGGCGAGCAGGTTGACGCCCTCGGCGAGGATGCCGGGCACCGCCCATTTCGGCTCCGGGAAGTCCGCGGCCATGAGCTGATCCGCAGTCCACGCGGTCCGGGGCCGTTCCCGCTTCGGCATCTCCCGTGGGGCTGGTTGCGGGTCGCTGGGGACGGAGTACAGGTGAAGCGGGGGGATCGGGTTGGTACTCATGCCGCGACCCTTCGGGGGCGGTTGGCTCCGGCTCGCAGGCCGGAGGCGATGGTGCGCCGTGCCTCGCGCTCGCCCTGACCGACGTTGAGCGCCGCTTCGACGAGCTTCTCGGTCACCTCGTACGCGTCCAGCTCGCCCCCGGCGACCAACTGACCGAGGGCCACGGAGGCGATGTAAAGCGCGATGTTGTGCTGGTGCTCGCCGGAGCCGGTGACGCGCGCCAACTCGCCGTTGACTGCCGCGGTCAGGAACTTGCCTCGCCGATCGCGGGTCGTCAGCGGGACCGTGACCGGACGCTGCGGGGGCAGCGGCGCCGGGCGCAGCAAGTTCGTCAGCCAGCCCGGCAAAGGGGCCACCGGCACGTCATGGACGGTCGCGTACGGGTGGCCGCTGACGACGCTGCCAGGGGCGACGACGAATCCTCCTGCCGCGCGGGTGTCGACCTTCCAGCCCAGCCCGCGGGCACTGTCCCCGGCAGTGTTACGCAAGGGCTCACCCTCGGGTGCGGCGAAGTACAGGTGCCTACCGCCGCTCCAAGTACAGACCGTGTACGTGTCGGTGGGGAACGTATGGCCGTGGCGCTCGCAGAGGACTGCGAGCACGTCGGCTCCATCGGTGACGCCGTGCTCGGCCCAGTCGGCCGGCGGGGTGTCGTCCGGGCCCTTGGGGATGTCGAGGTCGACGACGACCAGGCCGGAGGGGCCGGTGGCGATGCCGATGTTGTAGCGGGCGTGCGTCCAGCACCGGGTGATGCGCTCGCGGTCGGTGGTGGCCCGCTGCTCCCATGCGGTGATGGCGGGGCGCTTGTCGCCGGGAATGAGGGGGAAGACGTGCCAGCCGCGCGACGCAGCGTCAAGCGCCGCGGTGAGCTGGGCAGGGCCGTCCAGTTGAGGCATTCTGGAGGTTCTCCTGTTCTGTCGAAGGGACAAGGGAGCCGGGGCGGCCGTGGTCTTGTGGTGAGAGACGGCCGCCCCGGGCGCATCTAGAACGGGGGTTCGTCGCCGTACTTCGCGTCTCCGGCCGCAGCCGGGGCGGGCGTGCCCCATCCGCCGGAGGCGGGAGCGGCGGTGTTCCACGCGTCGGTGGCCGGGCCGGAGTTGGCGCCGTTGCGCTGGACGCGGTCGACCTTGGCCGTGGCGAAGCGCAGCGAGGGGCCGATGTCGTCGATTTCCAGGCCGAGCATCGAGCGGTTCTCGCCCTCGGGGGTCTTCCAGTTGTGCTGCCGCAGTCGGCCGGTGACGACCACGCGCATGCCCTTAGTCAGGGTCTCGGCGATGTGGTTGGCCAGGTCGCGCCATGCGGTGCAGCGCAGGAACATCGCGGTGCCGTCCTGCCACTGACCGGTGGTCTTGTCGTAGCTGCGCGGAGTGGAGGCGACGGAGAACTTCACCAGCGCGGCGCCGCTCGGGGTGTAGCGCAGTTCGGGGTCTGCGGCGAGGTTGCCGACGACGGTGATGGGGGTCTCTCCCACGGACATGGGGATCACTCGCTTTCGGTGTGGGTGGGGTTGGTGCTGGAGTCTCGGTGTTCGGCGGTGACGTACAGCCGCTGCCGCTTGCCGTCACGGGTGGGGTACTGGCGTGCCGGACCGGTGTCGAACGCAGCGGCCAGTGCCTGGCTGATGCGGTCGGCGTCGCCCAGCGGGCAGATGACGCGGATCTCGAACACGGCTTCCTTTCGTCAGGCTGCGTCGAGGAAGGGCTGTTGCCAGGTGGGCACGGCGTCCAGCACGCGGGTACGCCAGCGCAGGGCGTAGGGCAGACAGTTGGCGCAGTTCTTGTGCGTGTGGCCGGGCATGGCCGGGCGGCGGCGGGCGTGGGAGCTCCAGGCCATGGAGTCGGCTGAGGCCATGAGGTGACCGACGCGGGCCAGGCCCAGGGTCTTGAAGCCGAAGCCGTGGAGCTTCAGCCCGTGTGCGGCCATCGCGGTCACGATGGCGGCTCCCTCGCTTGTGGACTGCAAGCGGCAGACCGAGCCGAGGCCCACGGTGGGCTCCCGGGTCAGGTCGACGCCTGCCTTCTCGTACAGCTCCGCGCACCACTCGTAGTCCGCGACCTTCCGCCCCTGAAGCACGGGGGCGATCCGCAGTTCGGGGGCCAGGGAGCGCAGTTCGAGGAAGTTGGCAACGGTGCGGCGTTGGTGCTCTTGCACGCTGAGGTGGGTGCCGACGAAGGTGAGCGGTCCGGCCGTGCCGCCGTGGATGATGAGGTCCTCACACATCCAGTCCTGTGGGGCAGCCCAGTCGTACGGGCCGACGTGTTCCCAGATGCGGCGCAGGTCGTCGATGTACTGGCGCGGGGTGCGCGTCCAACGGCCGTGGCGCTGGAGTTCCGAGAAGCCGCCGGAGTCCACGGCGTACGGACCGCGGGCCGGATCCAGCTTGGCCGCGTTCACGAAGTGCTCGGACTTCAGGAACAGCGGCACGTCGGTCAGCCGGACCCAGTGGCGTTTGTGGGTGGTCAGGTAGAAGCGCAAAGCCGCTCCCCTCAGCCGTGGAAGTGGTTGCGCTTGATGACGGCCTTGCGGATGTGGACCGTGCTCCCGCTCCGGCCGTTGGCAATCGCACGGACGGGTGTGCGCCAGGCGAGGACGGCGAGGGCGATCCACATGGCGGCGCCGGAGCTGAACCCGGCGACGGCGTTGATGACCTCGCCGATGCCGTAGCCGACGCCGGCCGACAGGGCGCCCCCGCCGATCCCGGCGCCGATGAAGCGCTGAGCGATCGGGTCCAGTAGGGGCAGCGGGGTCAGGTCGCGCGGCTCCGGCGCGGCCATGGGCGCCGGGGCGAGGTGTTTGGGCATGGGGACCATGCGCCCGTACGCGTCGGGCACCCACACCACCGGTCCGCGGTCGGCGGCCAGTTCGACGGCCGCGGGGTCCGGCGCGTACAGGCTCAGCGCGACCGGGTCGTGCGCCGGGGCGGTCGGTGTGTCGGGCCGCAGGGCGGGGACGTGTTCGTTCATGGCCTGCCTCCTCTACAGGTCCGGGAGCGCGTTGACGACGGCGCTCATGAGCTGGTTGACGGTGTCGGCGGCGCCGGTGGAGGCGAGGTAGAAGCCGAACATCACGGCGACGAACGCGGAGCCCGCTCCGAGCGCCTTGGAGCGCAGCAGGATGACGAGCAGGAAGCCGAAGAGCAGGGCCAGGGAGATGGTCACGGCCATGCGGCGGGGTTCCTTCCGGTGAGGGGGTGGGGTGGTCAGCGGGTGCCTTCGCGGTAGATCCGTGAGGCGCGGTTGTAGATCCAGCGGCCGACACGGACGCGCTTGCCGCGGCCCTTGCAGCGGCGGCAGTTCTTGCCCCGCTTGGGGCGTCCCTTGCGGTCGGTGGTCATGGCGAAGCCGAAGCCGTTGCACTTGCGGCAGTCGCCGAACGGGCTCCCCGCACACACAGCCGCGTAACACAGCGTGACGGCGAGTAGGCAGGCCATAGCAAGGGCTATGGGGGTCATCGGGGCCCCTTTCTCGGGGTTTCCGGGGTTTTCGCAGGTGGGGTGCTATCCGCTAGAGCGCAGATGGGATGCTGTTTGGGGTGCTAGCGGGGGTGCTACCGGTAGCAGGTGACCCCGCTACCGGTAGCAGTCACTCGGGGCTAGGCGGCGCCCTGCTTTTCGTCACGCTCCGCAATTGCTGCGGTGAGGTCGTCGCGGACGATGCCGCGGCGGGTGGTGCGCTCACCGTCGTCGGTCGTCCCGGCCACGCCGGTGGTCTTGATGCCGTGCGGCTTGAGCGCGGACGTGACGTTCTCGCCCTTCCAGCCGCCGTAGACCTCCGGCCGCAGCTCCGCCAGTCGGGCGGCGATCCGCTCGTTCCACACCCGCTTCTCGCTCGCGGGCACGACCGCGGCGACGTCGGCGAGCAGGTCGTACGACGGTCCGGCCGTGCTCTCGGCGTCTTCCCCGAGCGCGTGCCCGGACAGGGTGCCCTCGGCCTTGCGCAGTGCGAGCGCACGCTGAGCGATGGCGTGCGTGGCGTTGTCGTCCAGGTAGGCGGTGCGCACCACGACCGGCAGCGTGGTGGCGCCGGCGAGGTAGCCGTTCCCGGCGTCGATCTCCGGGCGGAACGAGGTGGCGCGCACGCCGTTCTTGTAGGCGGACGTGCCGAGGATCATGTCGTTCTCGACCTGGCCCGCGACCTTGAGTGCGAACCGGATGGACACGTTGCCGCTGATCCCCGTGGGCAGCGAGTCCTTGTCGGGCCGCTGCGTGGCCAGGATCAGGATCACGCCCAGGGCGCGGCCGAGTTTGATGATGAACTCGGCGTCCTCACCAGCCTGCTTGCCGTACTTGGGGTGGGCGAACAGGTTCTGGCACTCGTCGAACACTCCGACCAGCGGCCACAGCTTCAGCGAGCGCTTGTCGGCAATCTGCCGGGTGATGCGCTTGTCCGGGCACAGATCCCGCGGCAGCTTCTTGATCACGCCCGCCCGGCGCATGACTTCCTCGCGCAGCAGCTTGAGGGAGTCGGCCGCGTACTTGACCGAGTCGTCGTCAATGCCGGAGACGAACCGGTGGCTGACGCATTCGAGGGCGTCCAGGTCGCCGGTGCCCTTGTTCTCGTGCAGCCACAGCTCAACGGACGGATCCAGGGCGGCACCGCATGCGAGCACGCGCACGGATGCGGTCTTGCCCTGGCCGGGCAGCGAGCCGACCAGGATGTTGTGCTGGATCATCGGCACCGACTGAGCCCGGCCGCGCGGGTCGATGCCGAACGGGTTCCGCTTGAAGATGTCGTGCCGGCGGGCGTTGGCCAGCGACCACTTGACGATGCCAGTCTTGGACAGGTCCCGGTCACCCACCCACAGGATGAGCCGTCCCTCATGCTCGTTGGGGTCGGCGTCCGGCCACACGCACCCGAGGGGGCGGCGCAGGCCGGAGGCGAGTCGGGCGCGCCGGTCGGCCACGTCCGCGACCGTCACCCCGAGGGGCAGGTCGATGTCCGCGCGCCAGCCCGGCCCCTCGCGGGTGATGGGCGAGACGAACCGGATACCGTCCTGGCCCTTGGCGACCGCGGACGCGATCTGGCCGATGCCGATGGACGCCATGGCCTTGACCACGATGTCGCTGGTCAGCTTCTGCACCTCGGTCTTGATGACCGCCCGCGTGGCCAGCGGCGCATCGGCCGGCGCCCCGGCCAGGCCGAAGCCGAGCACGGCCACCGTGGCCGCGATGAACTGCGTCATCGGCTGCGCCCCGAACACCAGGAACAGGGACACAGCCAGGGCGAAGATGCTGCCGAGGACGGTGAGAACCATCCGCAGCCGCACCCGCCGGTCACGCTGCCGCGAGAGCTTCAGGTACTCGTCGACCTGCTCGTTCGTGGCGGTGTACTGGCGCAGGGCCTCGCCCTCGCCGTCCACGGCCCAACGCCCCACCTTGCCGAGGGTGTTGAGTGCGCCGCGGGGCGAGCGCCACATGAGCTTGGGCAGGTAGACAAACGGCACCCGCACCGCGTGGAAGGCGACGGTGTGCCAGGCGTGCCCGGCCAGCCAGCCGAGCGCTTCCTTGAACTCCTGGCCCGACTTCATCCACCCGGGGAAGACGTCCAGCCGCTTGGAGTTCTTGATGCGGTCGATGACGCCGGGGCCGGACACAGTCGGTACCTTCTGGTCGACCAGAGTCGGCCGCGCGTCGGCCGACTCGGTCGGCTCCGGGTCGGCCGACTTCGACGGCCGGGAGTCGGCCGACGGGTCGGGGGTCGGGTCGGCCGACCCGTCGCGCGCGGTGCGCGCCTTGCCGAGGTCGACCACCTCGCCCCCGGACACGGTGCCCGGGTCGGTCATCTCGGCTTCGAGCCGGTTGAACAGTTCGTTGTCGTCGTCGGGGTGTTTCACTGATGGTCCTTCCACTTCTGGTGTGAGGGAGAGCGGGCCCGGCCGACGCTGTAGGAGGTGAGCGGCCGGGCCCGTGTCGTGCGGTCGTGCGTGCCCCGGGCCGGATTCGATCCGGCGCCCTCACGGCGTGGATGCCGGGGCTGTTGGGTTGGTCAGGTCATGCACCAGCCGGAGTCGCAGCCGGTGTCGGTGTCGTCGAAGGGCAGCGTGTCGACCCCGTCCGGGATCGCGTCGGCCAGCGGCCGCAGCAGGCGGGTCAGATACACGTGGTCCTTGCCGAGCGTGTCCCGGCGCCGGTTGAGCAGCGCTTCGAGGTCGCACGCCTTGGCGAACAGCTCCGGCTCATCCCGGCGCATGTCGTGCCAGTTCTCCGGCCGGTGGAAGGGGCAGAACCAGCACGCCGACTTCGGCGGCACCGGCAGACCGACGGATCGAATGATGCGCGGGCAGTCCGCCCGACGGATGCCGAGATCAAGCAGCGGGTACTCGATCCGCTCATGCGGCTCGCAGCGCCGGGCATTCGCCCGTCCGATCTCATCCACACTGATGCCGATGCCGACCGTGGCCGGGTTGTCGCGAGACGCGCCGCGCCGCTTCAGCTCCTTACCGATGACCTTGATCTTGAAGTCGCCGGTGCAGGCCCGGGTGCCCGGCGCCCCGCTCGGAGACAGCCGCACGGGGATGGGCAGCGACCGCGAGCCCTCCCGGGTGATGCGCCCGTACAGGGTCTCGGACGTGCCGTCCCGGCGCACCCGGCCGACCGTGACCAGCTCCAGGCCATGGGCTTCGGCGAACGGGCGCGCGTACTGCTCGACATAGCGCAGGGTGGCGGGCTTTTCGGAGTCGTCACCGACGTTGGCGAAGATGAACGTCTGGTAGTCCAGCTCTCCGCGCGCGGCCAGCGCCAGGGCCGCGGTGGACTGCCAGCCGCCCCCGAAGCTGAACGCCTTCACCGGCTCGGTCGTGGTCGTCATGCCGCCTGCCCTTCACTCTGGCCGGCGTGCGAAGCGAGGTCGCCCCATCGGGAGACGATGTCGGCTGGCTGCGCAGCGTCGGAGCTGACGCGGATGGGCATCTGGAGACCCACGAAGTCCTCTCCGCACGTGATGACGAGCGGCTTGCCGGGGCCGCCTGTCCACACGGTCAGCGGTGCGTTCCGGGCGACTCCCCCGGAGCGTCCCCAGCGGGCCAGCAGGGTCGGGTTCAGAGTGAGTTCCTGCCGCAGATTGGGGGCGCTGTGGAGGTGGCTCGTGAGCGTCTCGCGCCACTGGTCGCGCGCCCACAGGGCGGGCAACTCGCCGTCGTAGCCGGGCACTTCCAGTGACTGGCCCCCGGCCCGGACCGCGAGCGCGTTGGGCTTGAACAGATCCACTGTCGCGGGGCGGAACTCCAGCGTGAGCGGAGTACGGCGGTTGAGGCGGGCGAACGCCCGCAGCGACTTCAGTTCCTGCTCGCCCACCAGCACGGCCCACGGGCGTGCCGTGCGGGTCTCCAGGCGGCGCCGGGTGACGGCCATCGTGTGGCGGTCGGTGGCGACCGCGTACAGGTACGCGCCTCGGGCCTCGAAGTAGACGCCGTTGAGGGCGGGCAGGGTCTTGTCACAGCTCATGTGGTCGCTGACCTGCTGAAGCAGGTACGGGAAATCAGTGATGGGGCCGATCATGAGGGGTCCTCTCCGGCACTCAGGTCGAACAGCGCGCACTGAGCCGCGGGGGCCGCGGGGAGTTGTTTCCTGGCCTGGCGTGCGGCGGCTTCGTGGCAGTCGGGGCACCATGCCCGCAGCGCATCGGCCGGGAGCCGTACGGCGGCGACGTTGGTGGCGAGCGGGTCAACCGGCGCGGCCATCAGCCGCACCCGGCGCCCGTGTTTGCTGGTGTAGTGGTCGTGCTCGTGCTGGCACCGGCCACCGCCCTTGGCGTGCAGGTTGCCGCATGCTCCGGTGCACTGGCAGCGGTAACCGGCCGTCTCCATCACCGCGGTGAACACCGCGGCGCCGACGATGGGCTGTGACTTCATGCCGCAGCCCCCTCGCCGTCGTCGGCGCCGTCGATCGGGTGCAGCCGTCGGCCGTCCGCGCGCTCGTTCAGCAGCAGGTCCCGCAGGACGCGGGAGTTGGCTGCCGAGCAGTGCAGCGTGGTGCGGATCGCTTCGGCGTTGATCGCGTCATCCGCCCACCCGGCCGTGGCCTCACGCGCCTCGGCGAGCAGTTCCGCCGGAGTCCGGGAAGCCTTGCCGGTCTTGGTCTTGGCCTTGGGGGCGCGCTTGCGCGGCGGTTTGGGCGCCTCCTGCTTCGACGGCTCCGGGTCCTGCGGCGGAACGGGGGGAACGTCCTCACTGGCCGGGGCCAGTTCCCCCAGCTTCAACAGCACCCGCTCGGGGCGGGGCGTCTTGGAGCGCCACCGCCGACCGAACCGCTCACGCAGCTCCGCACGGGCCAACTGCCGCTCACGCTCGCGCCCCAGGGCATCCGCGTACGAGGTGACCTCCCACAGCGTCATGCGCCGCCAGAGGGCGAACGTGGACAGCGGAGCGAGCAGCCAGCGGGAACGGCGGATCTTCTCCATCCGGCGGCCGGTCACGGCGCCGATCCGGGAGGCGTAAACGTGCGCGGCCACCTCGGACAGGACAACCCACAGCAGGGGCATCGTGCCGTGCGCGAGCTTCGCGGACAGGGAGTGTCCGGCCGCGATGTTCAGCCAGCACGTCACCCCGGTGAGCGCCCACGGTACGAACCGCACCCAGCCCAGCGGCATGTCTGTGCGGATCAGCAGCAGGAACGCGGCGGTGAACACCGGAATGGCCACGTCGATACCGACCGGCAGCATCCACGGGGAGGCGAAGCCCCAGCGTGCGCCAGCGTCCGACACCGCCTCGAACGAGGACGCCAGACCCAGCCCGCCAACCCCGGCTGCGAGTACGGCGACCGCACCCAACAGCCACAGCTCAGGCTTCGTCAACGGCGGCACCGCCGGACGTTCGACGGTCTGTGTCGTCTCAGTGCTGGTCATGCCGCACCCCCGTCCAGCGGCCGGATTTGCGCCGCGGCCATCAGCACCACGCGCACCGGGTGCGGGTGGTACTCCGAGGTGATGTCCTCGCACCACTCCCATTCGGCGTCCTCGGCGAGCGCGAAGCCGAGCGAGGCCAGCGCCGCCGCGCGATCTTCGACCGTCGGGGCCTGCGGCGAGGTGGGCCACGTGAAGACGGGCCAGTCATCCACCCGGCCGATCATCACGACGAACAGCTGCCAGCACGGCCCGGCGGTCCGCTCCGGAGCCGTCGCCCCGCAGCACCGCATCGTGATCTGAGCCCGCAGCACCCGCCCGTTCATCGCGCACCCCCGACCGCGAGCAGGGCAGCCAGGATGAGCAGGGCGCCGCCTACACAGGTCACGTCGACCGCGCGACGCAGGCAGACGAACTTGGCGACCGCGAGGCGGGACAAGCCCGCGATGTCGGCAGCCAGGTCACGGGAGACGGCGTCGTTGATCTCTTCGGGGGTCAAGGTGGCCCACAGCGGGAAACCGTGCCGCCCCTTGACGTTCGGCCGCACCGACCGCAGCAGCAGACCGGCCGCCGCGACCAGCACCGCCATACCGAGCCCGCCCACCACGTACGCGGGCAGGTTCATCGGCAGGTCACGGGCGACCGTCCAGGCGCCGGCGAACACCGCGCCGACGAACGCCAGCAACAGACCGGTCTTGGTGTCGGTCCGCGTGATCTCCGCCTTCACCTCCGCATGCGCAGCGGCAAGCAGGGCGTTGGTGTCCAGGGCGCTCATGCCGCCGCTCCCTTCCGGGAGGACCGACGGCGCCCGAGCGGGCGGGCCAGCGGGACAACGTTGAACAGGTCCGGGGCGTGCGCCTCGATGACCTCGGCGACGATGCGGGTCACGTTGTCCGGGAGCTCCGGGTTGTCGGCGAGGATGTCGCGCGCGGCGTCCAGCCGGGCCGCGCGCTCTTCCTCGGTCTCGCCCTCCTCCCCCAGCCACAGCTCAACCGGGGTACCAAGGGCCAGTTCGATGAACTCGTTGACAGAGACGGCCTGATGACCGCCGATGTAGGCACGCATGCAGCGCTCCTGATGTCGAAGGGACAAGGAAGGTGCTGGCGGTCGTGGCCTGGTGGTGAGAGGCGACCGCTCTGGAGAGCAGGCAGTGAAGTGCGTTCCGGCTCCCCTCGGCGCTGCTCGTACGAGACGAGCAACGGAGGCAACCGGCCGCAGCGCAGATGCATGACGCTGCGGAGGGGTTGGAGTCGCACGGTCTTGCATCCGCGCGGCCGTCACTTCGGGGGAGACGGCTCAGAGACCCACTTATGTGCGCCTGTGACCAGGCGTTTCTCAAAGATCAGCTGCTTCCTTCAGACCCGTTTCACGGGGCCCTCCGGGCAGTTGGTGTTGCAGTACCTGTTTTACAGGTACTGCATAGGGGTCCGTCAAGCACTCTGGCGGAACCTCTTGGTTTTGCGCCGGGACTTCTTGGCGCACAATCAGAATCGCCCCAGGTCAGGGGAGTTGGTCACCCCGTACGTGGACAGCTCCGGATCATCTGGCTACCGTCAAGAGCTCCCTAGATGTCCCACGAAGGGGTACAGATGCCCAACGAGCGGTTGCGGTCAGCCCTGTTAGCTCGTGGCATGACCGTCCAGAGCCTCGCGGACGAACTCAAGGTCAACGCAAAGACAGTGGAGCGCTGGATCACGCAGGGCAAGGTGCCGTACCGGCGCCACCAGTACGCAACGGCAGCAGCGCTCAAGGTGGACGTGACGACGCTGTGGGACGACTCCCGGACTCAAGACTCTGCGGCTGACCTGAGCAAGGCCGAGATCGTGACTGTCTACCCTCATCGGCATGTCGTGCCCTCAGGCCTCTGGCGCGAGATGTGCGAGCGTGCCACGGAGCGCATCGACATCCTCGTGTATGCCGGTATCTACCTGGCGGAGGATCCTCTCTTCTTCTCGACGTTGAAGGAGAAATCCGAGAGCGGCGTGCGTATCCGAGTGCTCATGGGTGATCCAGAGTGCGAAGCCGTCATCCGACGCGGCGTCGACGAAGGGCATCGCATCATGGATGGCAAGATCCGTAATGCGCTGGTCAACTATCGCCCGCTGTTCACCAGCCACCCGGAGATTGACTTCCGCTTGCACGACACAGTGCTCTACAACTCGATTTACCGCGCCGATGACGAGATGTTGGCCAACACGCACGTGTACGGCATCGGCGCCTACATGGCGCCCGTACTCCACCTGCGGCGACTCCCCGGAGGTGGTCTGTTCGACACCTTCGCCAATAGCGTTCAGCAGACCTGGGAAGGCGCCAGGCCAGTAACCGAACACGACATCACAGGAGCTTGAGCATGGGACGCATCGACTACTTGCACGACCCGGACGCCCCGCCGGCCAACTCGGTCGTGCCCTCGGTCGTGGCGTTCGTCCAGAACGATGCGGGCCAGGTGCTGATGATTCAACGGTCCGACAACGGCCGTTGGGCGCTACCCGGCGGCGGGCATGACGTCGGCGAGTCCATCAGCGACACCGTTGTGCGCGAAGTCTGGGAAGAGACCGGTGTCAAAGCCGAAGTCGTCGACATTTCCGGGATCTACACCGACCCCGGCCACGTAATGCAGTACGACGACGGAGAGATCCGCCAACAGTTCAGCATCTGCTTTCGAGCCAAGCCTGTTGGCGGTGAATTGCGCACAAGCAACGAAACGACACAGGTCCGTTGGGTTGACCCAACGGACCTGTTGAAACTGGATGTTCACCCCACCATGCGGCTTCGAATTGAGCACGCCATGGATCGGACGCGGAAAAACCCTTACATCGGCTGACGCTTGACGGTCGCAACCCGCTCAAGCACACGCGCTGTACTCGCCAGAATCTCTGGCTCGGCGCGGCGGATGAACGTACCGATCAGGCTGTCCGGCCCATACCGTCCAGCAATCTCGTTGACCCGATCTACGGGGTTCGTCGGCGTACCGTCCGGCGTCGTGTTCATGTCGCAGAAGCAGAGAGCGTCGTTGAGGTGCGCGCTCTCGCGGGGGAACTCGCCCTCCAACTCCGCACGCAGTCCCCGCGCTTCAGCCTCCATCCAGGCACAGGAGTGGTGAGCAACCAGATTCACAACCCGCGTGTCTGCCTGCGCGACATCCCGGAGGTAGCGAGCACCATCCAGCGGGTGGAAACCGGTCTTGGCGAGATCCGGCGAGTATCCGATGTCATGCAAGACCGCAGCCACTTCCAACAGCTCGGCGTCTTCGCCAACAACGGCGGCGATTGTGCGCGCCCGCTCAGCGACGCCCAACGAATGCTTCCAGCGGCGCGGCAGCGGCTCAGCAAGCAACGATTCGGCAAGTGGGTAGGCCCACTCCGTCAGTCCCGTCAAAACGAGGAACTCTCCTCTCGATTCGGCAGGGCTCGCACGATGCGGAGTTTGCCCTGCCCCCCTTCAGACAGCCATCCCGCGGCTTCCAGCTTTTCCAACGCCTTGGTCATCGTCGGACGCGAGACACCGAACCTCTCGCTCAGCGCGGAAGCACTGGGGAAGGTTGCCCCCACTTGCAGACGGTCATCCACGAAGACGTCTGTGAGCCGTTCCGCCAGCGGCCGGCGGTCCGTCTGCTGCCCTTCCCTGATCACGCGCCAGCGTCCGCCAGGTACCGGCTCAGCGACTCCGTCCTTCTGGAGCGTGCCGAACGCCCGGAGCACGACGCCGCGAGATACGTCCTGGGCATCCATGACTTCCGCGACCGTTGGCAGCTCCACCATCTTCGGGTCTGCCTCAATCTGCGCCTTGAGCGCATCCGCGATCACTCGGAAGGTCCCCCGCGGGCTCGCCTGCTGCGACACTCGCTCTCCCTCTCTGTCCGCCCGTCGTCGACGTCAAGCCTCGCATGGTGTATCTACCCTGAGAGTGTCCCACGTGTCCGACTGTCCGGTTAGGCCCCTGACCTGCACGAATGGACCGGACACCCCTAGAGGGCAAGTGTCCGACTGTCCGGGTTCCGAGGCTGTAACACCGGGGTGTTACAGCACTCCTGACAGCGGCAGCGCATAGGCCGATGGCTCCGGGAGCACGCAGCGAATGCGTGAGCAGTGCGTGAGAGTCGGGACCGAACGATCTCGGATTTACATCTACGCAGGTCAGGGCCATAATCGAGCATGTCATGCGCATGCTCTCCGGAGCCGTGTGCGCAGGTTCGAATCCTGCCGGGGGCACTCGCCTGCGCGGCGTAAGTGCAGGTCAGTGCGCTTTTTGGGCAACTCGACAGCTGAGGGTCAGTCAGATTTTCCTGGTTGACCCTCGGCTGTTCGCTTTTGCGCAGGTCGGGACTGGTCTGGGCTTCTGCGCAGGTGGGTGCCCCGGGGGGAATCAGTACATGGGAACGCTGCTTCGGCCGGTCTTGGTGCGCTGATTCATGCGCTCGGCCCTGCGGCTGCACCAGCAACCGGAGGGGCATGGCGGGAATCGCCCCGCCCTGGCGCCACTCTCTGGGTCCTGCGTGAAGACACGTTCAGCGTGCGGGAGCACGGAGCAGTCACTCTGCGTTGCCGGCAATCTCTTTGTCGCGCTCCGCGCAGCCCTGGTGTGTGTACAGCCACACGAGGACCTCGCGGATGGCCTCGCTCTGCCTGATCGCCAACTGCTCGCCTTCGGGCCCATCCACGACGACGTACTCGATGACGACCTTGGGCGGGTTCTCTGCGCCTCACCTTCTCTACTCTGCGCCGTGTCGTCGGTCTTTCGCATGGGCTGGAAGAGTTGTGGCACTTCGGGACGCTGCTTGGCGCCGGCGAGATGCTCCACGACCGCCGGGGTTTCGATATGGATCACGGTCGCCAGAGCGCTGAAGCGCCCGGTCGCGTCCATGGACGTCGCAGTTTCGGTGTGACTCGTCCAGCAGGGGTCGCAACGCCGCGTCTGCGCCCGGGGGCTGCGGACCGGCTCCGCGAATGGCGCGGCACGGGTCCGCTGTTCACGGGACGCCGCAGAGCTACGCCCTGGCGACCCGGACCGCTGGCGTCCCATCCTGAAGGTGCACCGCGAGCTCGCCCGCGTCCCACTCGCGCCACACCTCCAGGGACGGTCCCGGCCACGGCCTGCCCCCGGACAAAGAACGAGAAAACCGGTCGCCAGCGCGAACCTGACGCCATCCGCGTCGGCGGGCGGCGAGCTGCGCTGCGGGCGCGAGCACCCGCCCTGGCCCGGTTCATCGGTCGCCCTCCGCCCGCCCTTCGTGCTCTGCGCGCCAGCCCCTTCTTGAGCGCGTCGAAGCCGAGAGCAGCGGTCACGGCCAACGCGCTGACCGGGTCTGCCGCCTGCACACCACCCCGATGTGATCGCCGACGTTCTGCGCGAGGCTGGACGACTCTTCGACCACACCGGTCTTGAAATCAGCGCGTTCCTGGCGTGTGTCAGTACAGAGGCTCTCTTCCTGTGACCTGCCGATAGACGCCGTCGAGAAGATCGTCATCGACTTCGAGTTCTCCTTCCTCCAGGAAGTACGCTCCGCCCGTGTATGCCGCGAGCTGTACGCGCAGCATCTCCTCCACGGTGAGGAACTCAATCTCGGTGTCGGCACCTTCGACGACTCCGGCCACACCGACGAATTCGTCTTCCTTCCAGACTGCGGCATAAAGGTCAGACGAGGCGGACAGAAGGATGGGGATCCACTCTCCCAGTGCATCCAGATCTGGAAATCCCAGTCGGCGCACCTCTCTCGCTTCTTCCGCGGAGGGGAAGATGTAGCCGGGAATGAACGCCACATCTCCCACGGTCTGTCCCGGGCGGCGACGGGTGCCGTTGCACCAGGAGAACCAGTCCGTGACCTCTTCCGGGAGGTCGCCGAGCAGGCGGCGCAGCTCGTCCGCGGGGTGCCCCGGTTGTTCGAGATCGGCCACCACGGGCCGGTCGAAACGGGAAAGCTCCCCTCGGATGCTGTCCAGCAACTCGGTCACTGCGGTCATGCTTGCCTCGAAGGTTCCTCGAATGAAAAGGCGGTCGGCGAGTGGAGTCTACAGGTCAGCGTCTGAACCACCCTTCCGGTAGGACATAGAAGGGGTCACCATTCTGGATTCCGTGTTTTGCGTAGAAGGCGCTCAAGAATCCACCCTGCCTATTATTCTCAGCCCTTTCGACAAGTGTGGTGATTGCGCCCCGACCGCCTTGGCTCGAGGAAGCGAAGGGGAATTCCTCCCATGTCATCTCCGCTGGGGGACGGTCCAGCCCCTGCTGTGCCTGGCGTCGGTTCCGCCGGATGTTCCGACGGCCGGTCAGTCGTTCGACGATGGGACTCTCTCCCCTTGCCAGCGCTTCTGCGAGATTGTCGTTCACCCCTGGGAACAAGCGCTCCTCGAACTGTGCGACCGGAAGTTCGCGGGCGACTCCGGAGCTGTCCACGGCGAAGACACGACAGGGCGCGAGACCGAGCGGGTCACTCCAGAGGTGAGGGTTGAGGACGTACGCGACCGGGTTGGGCGCCGGCGCGAGACCGAGTGGGTCAGGGCTGGCGTAACGCGCTGTTTCGGGGTCGTAGTGGCGGAAGTAGTTGTAGTGGAGGCCGGTTTCCGGGTCGAAGTACTGGCCCGGGAAGCGAAGCGGTGTGTAGGCGCTGCTGTCAGCGGCCCATGCAGTGGTGCCCCAGAGGGTGGAGCGCATGCGCCAGGCTGTGTCGCCGTCCTCGCCTATCAGTTCGGTCGGGGTACCGACGAGGTCGGTGATGATGGCGTAGAAGCGTTCGTCGATCTCGTCCTGCGGCGTTTCACCGGCGCTCAGGCGTTCCGTCTGGACGAGCGGGCGATGTGCGTCGTGATCCCAGGTCAGCGTGACGGAGGCCGGGTGGTTGCCGCCATGAGTGGTCTGCTCGCAGAGCGTGGTGCCGTCCCAGGTGAAGTCGACGCGTTCGACGACTGTCATGCCGTCGTCGGCGATCCGTTCCTTGGCCAGTCGGCGGCCCAGTGGGTCGTATGCGTAGCGCCATTCTGATCCGTCCGGGGTGATGACCGACGTGAGCCGGTCCTCGGCGTCCCAGGTGTACCGCCATGTCTGGGGCTTGCGGGAGAGACGATTCTTCTGGCGCAACACCATGCGACCGGCGGCGTCGTGCTCATAGCGCATGCCGCCGGCCCGCACGATCCTGGTGCCGGTGTACTCGCGCCGCCCCTGGGCCTCGGGTGCCGGGTGGCCTGTGGGCCAGGTGGCGTCCGTCTGATTGCCCATTGCGTCGTACGCGTAGGTCTCGCGCCATCCGGCGGCGGTCACGCCTGTGACCCGGCCGAGGACGTCGAGGTCGTAGCCGCGGGTGCCGGTGGCCTGGTCCTCGGCGCCGGTCAGATAGCCGTCGGTGCGATAGCGGTACGTGCGTTCGTGGATTCTGCTGCCCTCTGAACCCGTGACGAACTGCGCCGTCAGGCGTCCGAGTTCGTCGAACGAGTGGGTGAAGGTCAGGTGCTCGCCAATGCGCGTGGTGGTCTCGCGTCCGGCCGTGTTGTGCTCGAAGCGCAGGCTGCGGCCTGCTGTCGTGAGTTCGCTACGGTTGCGACCTCGTCGTACCGCCATGTGCTGACTGCCCCGGCAGGGGTCGTACGGCTCGTGCGGCGTCCGAGTTCGTCGTAGGTGTGGCTCAGCGTGCGGGTCGGGAGGTCCACTGGGGTGACCGACTCGGACTGCAGGTGGCCGTTTTCGTCCCACTGCCACTCGACTATCGCGTCCCGGGCAGCGGCCCGCAGCATGCGCCCGGCCGCGTTGTACGAGTAGTCCGTGATCCGTCCGGCGGCGTCCTTGCAGGTCACCCGTCCGAGCTGGTCGTGCTCATAGCGGATCGTTTCGCCCAGGGGGGTCGTACGCTGCACGAGCCGGCCGACGGCATCGAGCGTGAAGCTCTGCTCGCGCCCGTCGAAGTCGGATTCTGCGACCAGGTGGCCTGCCGCGTCGTATGCGTAGTTCCACGTCAGGCCCTGCGGATTGAGCACCTGCACGAGGCGGAGTTCGGTGTCGTAGGTGAGCTCGTAGCGTGCGCCGTCGGGGCCGGTGTGTGCCGACAGGACGTCGAAGTGCGTGAACTCGTAACGGGAGACGCCGCCGCCCGCGTCCACGTGGTGGGTGCAGTTGCCTTCACCGTCGTAGAGCCAGGACTCCTGCGATCCGTCTGCCGCGACACGGCGGGCCGGCTTGCCCTCGATGGTCCACTCCAGGCGGGTCTGAGCGCCCAGCGGATCTGTCAGGCGGACGGGCCGCCCGAATCTGTCACGCTCGCAGACCTTCGTGGCACCCAGAGCGTCAGTGACCTCGACGGCCAGGCCCGCCGTGTCGTTGCGTATGAAAGTGCTGTGGCCGAGGGGGTCGGTGACCTGTGCGAGGCCACCGACTCTGTCGTAGGCGAAGCGCGTCGTGCGACCGGCCGGGCCTGTGATGGCCACTAGGTTCCCGACTTCGTCGTACTCCCGCACCGACCGCGAGCCGTCCGCCTCCGTCACCGACGTCGGCAGGCCAAGTGCGCTGTATTCCGTGAGGAGTTCCGCGCCGTCGGGCCGCACCACGTGCGTGATCCGGCCATTGTCGTCGTACTCGTACCGGCTGGTGTGGCCGAGCATGTTGGTGACTGCGACGAGGTGGAGGTCCTCGTCCCATTCCTGCACGGTGATGTTGCCGAGTGGGTCCGTCTCTCGGATCAGGCGCAGATTCTCGTTGTGTTCGTAAACGCGGGTGTGCCCGAGGGAGTCGGTCACACGGGTGGTCCGGGTGGCTTCGTGATAAGTGAGGGTGGAGGCCAGGGCATTGCCGGTGCCGCCGGTGGCGATGACTCGGCCGTGGTCGTCGTAGGTGTACCAGTACGTAGTGTTGTTGCGGTCGGTCCAGGAGGTGATGCGCCCGTCGGCGTCGTAGGTGTAACGCATCGGCAGGCCGGAGGAGTTGGTCTCCTCGATCAGGTGACCGGCCTCGTTGTAGCTGAAGGTGAGCAGAGTGGTCCCAGGGGCGTCCGGGGCATCGGGATCGAGCAGGCGCAGGCCCATGATGCGGGACTGGGTGGGATGGTGATCGAGGGCGATGTGGTAGCCGCCTGAGTGGACCACTGCGGTGGGGATGTCGCCTCCGTCGGCGTAGACGATGGTGATGCGGTTGCCGTGGTGGTCCTGGATGTGCTGCAGCGGCAGGTCGACCGCGGTGTCGTCAGCGGCCGGGACCGGGCTGTGGAAGACGTATGCCAGGCCTGTGTCCGGGTCGGTGATACTGATCGCGCCGTCGGTCTCGTCGTCCCAGGTGAGGGCGAGGCGTGAGCCGGGCGTTTCCGGGTGGACGGGCTCGTTGGTCTCGGTATCCGGTTTGGGGAAGCAGATGCGGGCGCCGTCGGCGGTGGCGTAGATGAAGCCGTCGTCGTCGGCCTGGACACGCTGGTCGAGAGTGGACGCCCAGGTGGGGCCGAACCAGCCGCCGAAGCGGTAAGACGATATGTGCGTGCGCTCGATGATCAGGGGCAGCACGCCGGGCAGGGCTACATCGTTGCGGGTGAGGGCCATGTCGCCGGTGGCCACGTCGATCGGGTCCCGCACGAACCTCTTGACCATGTTCTGGATCGACGCGGGAAGCTTGTCGAAGCCCGGGTTCAGCTTCAACCGCTCGAAGGCCGCGCAGTTCAGCTTCAAACCCTTGCTCAGCTTGGCCAGGTCGGCCGGCTTGAGCGCCTTCAGCCCCTTGCCCAGCGCCTTGCCGAGGACTCCGAAACCGACGCCCAGCACCGCGCCCTCGGCCAGGATGCCGGCCAGCTTGTCCGGATCCTTGAACGCGCCCGGATCCTCCAGCAGCGTCGCGAAGGCGGAGAACTCCATACCCCCCTTGGCCATCTTCGCCACCGCAGCGACCCCGCGTATCTCCTTCAACGCCTTCAAAGCGCGCTCCACGCCCCGGATGACCTCCATCACCCCGCGGATCACGGACGCGAGCGCGGTCCCCTCCTCCTCGATCCGGGCGATCAGCGCCACCACCTTCAGCGCCCGCTCCCCCGCCACCAGCGTGGCGGCCACCTCGGAGGCACCCGCCGTGAGGATCGACAGCGCAAGGCCCGCGATCTCGAACTCGGCGATCTCCGCGAGCATCACGCCGATCTCGGACAGCAACTCGTGCGCCTTGTCCGCGAAATCGTCCAGCGCCTTCGCACCCTCGCGCAGGGAATGCGCCATCTCCGTGGCGTTCTTACGGGTCGCCTTGGCCCGCTTGTGGAACGCCTTGGCCGCCTTGCCCTCCCACTCCACGTCCCTCAGCGCGCGTTCGGCGGCGGTGGCCGCGTCGTCCAGGCCCGTGGCCAGGTGCCGCCACTTCTTGGCGATCTCCCGTACGCCGTCCGGGTCCACCGCCGGATCCGAGATACCCAGGAACTCCAGACCGCTGGCCAGCGAGTCGCCGAACATGTGGTTGAACTTGCTGACGTAGTGCAGCGGGTTGAGATCCACCATGGCCGCGCCGCTCAGCCCTTCTTCGCCCGGGCCGCGGCCGCCAGCAGTACGTCCAGCAGGTCGAAGGCGTCGGAGACCTCGCCCATCAGTTTGGCCTCGGCCCCCCACTCCTCGTCCAACGCCTTGGCCAGCTTGGCGAGGGTGGTCATGCCCTCCTGTATCTCGCTCTTCGCCCCGAGCAGCGAGCCGAGTGCACCCAGCGCGTCCAGGTCGTGCGAGGCGGCCTTGAACTCCTGCAACGGCTTCGCCGTGTGATGCCCCAGCGTGCGCAGGCCTGAGGCCGCCTTGTGCAGCGACGCCGCTTCCTTCTTCAGGTCCGACATGTTGCCCGTCCCCCGCACTTCACTCTGTGCACATGCCGACCGAACGACCCTAGGTGGGCTGGTTCTTGAGCGGGCAAGGCATGATCCAAGGAAAGGTAAAGATTCCACTGTTAAGGACGTCCTGCCGACGGTGCGGGCCGGCCTACGGTGTCAGCGGTTGATGGACTGGATCTCCTGGACGTTCATGTCCTGGGTGGTCTCGAAGGTGCCGTCCGGAAGGTCGCCGTTCGCGCCACCGGACCCTTCCCAGGAGATCTGCCAGGTGATGGACGCCTTCAGCTGAAACGGCTCGCCGCCGCTCGCACGCAGGTACCTGATGCCGCACGGCGGAGTCTTGTCGGCATCACCCTTTGTGTACGGAGTGCCGATCGAGCCGTCGTCGTTGATCGCACAGTCACCGGAGGCGGGGTATGTCTCAGCATCCTCCGTGCCAGCGTTCAGGTGCAGAGCGACCGGCTTGGCCGTCGTCTCCGCCCACACGCCGGCGTTCGGCAACTCCGCACGGACCTTGACCTCTTGGAACGTGGCCCTGTCCAGCCACACCCAGGTCGGCAGGTTCACCGTCGACTTGGCGGCGGGCTTGAGCTCGACCTCGGTCCCCGGAACGTTGATCTTGTCGTAGGCGTAGGCGGCAAGGACGTCAGGAGTGGGTGCGTGCTCGTCGTCGGGGAGGGTGTTGGCGTTCTGCCAGAACAGGGTGCGCTCGCAGTCCATGGAGTCGAGTTCGTTCCGCCGGTTCTCGTTGATCACCCCGCGCCAGAAGTAACCGTCCTTGCCGAGGTTGTAGTTCTCGTACCCCTCGCCGCTGTCGAACTCCGCCTTGCCCTTGCCGTAGTGGTCCACCATCAGCTGTTCACCCCAGCTGAGCGAGGGAGTGACGGGCACAAGATCCCCGCCCTTCTTGAGCCTGTCCACGGCATCTTTCAGCTGCTGGGGTGTGGCCACGGGCTCGTACCAGCACGCCGGTGGTTCCCAGTTGGGGTCCACAGGGGCGAGCGTCTTCGGAGAGGTGCCTGAGCCACCACCGCTGACCTGCCTGATCTTGATGCCGGTGGTCGTGGCCGAGGCGGTCAGCGCATTGCCGGAGGCTCCGCCAGAAGGGCCGGGCGGAGGTGGGCTGGGAGCCATGTCGTCACTTTCGCCGTAGCCATATGCCCCAGCCGCCGATGACATCAAGGCGACGAGTGCCGCCGCGAGGAGGCAGAGTGCCCTGTTCACCCGCTTCACTGCCCGCACGCCCCCCGCTCCGTCTGCACCGATCGGGTCTTCCAGACACCCTGGGAGGTCTTCTCCAGCGTGGTGCGGTACTGAAGGAACGGACTGACGTTGTCGGGCGTGCCCACGACCTTGTTCGTCTTGCGGTTCTTCGTGTACGCCTTGTTCTCGTCCACACAGTAGAAGAGGACACCAAGGCCCTGGCTGTTCAGGCGGACCTGCGAGTCGAAGACGCGGACTTTGCCGGTCAGGCTGTCGTCCGTTTTCACGAAGCCCTTGATCCATGTGTGGGCCGATTCCAGGGCCGCACCCTCGTTGTAGAACGCCACGTAGTCGGCATCGGGGTCGGCTTCGATGACGGCTGCATGGTCCGCCCGCAGCGCCTCCTTGCCGTCGTCCAAGACCGCCTGGAGCTTCGGATCGCTGTTCGTCCACCCCTCGAAGGTCATCGTGAAGGTCGACGGGAGCGGAATCTCCGGCCGCTTGACGCCGCCCGATGATGCGGAGGAGGAGGGGCTCGCTGAAGCCTCCGTGTCTCCGACGTCCGCCCCCTTGATCTTGTCCGAGGACGAGTCGTCGTCCCCTCCCGAACCGCAGGCGGTGAGCAGGAGGGCCGCTGACGCGGTGAGCGCGGCGGCAACGGGCAGGACACGGCGATTCACTTCTGGCTCCCGTGGGGTGAGGGCTGGTCAAAGCACCCGTCGGTACTCAAGGGGCTCATGATTTCACCGCTGCACAGTTTGCTGTGGCGGAGGGGTACGTCTTCGGCCAACACCTCAGCGCTGGAACGGTTCTTATGTACGGTTTGCTCTCTGCATGTCATTACGAGTGCGTACAAGGACGGGCGAGAAAAGCGATGAAGGTCATGCCGTGCGCAGACGCCGTTAGACTGCGCCGCCCTAACACCGGGCGCTTGGTCAGCCTGGCCGATGTCCTGGACCATCCGCCCGACCCGCGCCGGGTACGCGGCCGCTGCTGCCGAATCGGGGTCCTGCTGCCGTTCCCCTCGCGCCAACCGGTCATCAACGGATTCAACAATGGCACGACCCTGGTCAGACCCGCTCGCTCCCTGGACCCGGGATGAGGATCTCGAGTGCGGCAGCAGCGTGCTCGCCAACGCCCAAGTACTCAGCCGCGTATTCGATCGCCGACACCAGCAGGCCGGGTCGCCGGTAAATACCTGACCAGGGTGCCCGGTTCATCCTCACGGATCGGGCGGCGACTCATACTCACCGATGACATGCGCCGCCGAGCCCTCGCCGGTGCGAAGACCCTTTGCGAAGCCCTCGTTGACGCGCTGCGTTGGACGAACGGCTCGCCGACTCCGAGGGCGATCTCCACCGCCGCACCCCTCGCGCGCTCTAACCTCGCGCTTGCGCGAGTGGGCCTGTCCGGGTCTTGATCAAATAAATGAGAGTGCCACTGACCTACAACGATGGGACTTGTCGAGGGTCCTGTCAGCTGCAAGGAAAGAAGCACTCTCCAGGTGAAGAAGCGTAGCTGGTCGTATCCGCGTGTTCGCGTCGAGGGCAGAGGCGTGGGGTGGTCTCGCAGGCCGGGGCGGTGCTGCTGGTCGAGACGGTCCGCAAGTTGGGCCTGGACACGGCGATATCGGCGGCGCCGGCGCCATGGCGCAAGCCCCGGACTGTGCACGATCCGGGCAAGATCCTGCTGGATGTGGCCCTGGCGGTTTCGCACTCGGCGGCGACTGTCTGGCCGATGTCGCCATGCTGCGGGCCGAGCCGGGTGTGTTCGGCCCGGTGGCTTCCGATCCGACGGTCTCCCGGCTCGTCGACGCTCTCGCCGCGTCCGGCCCGAAGGCTCTTGCGGCGATCCGGGGCGCACGTCCCGAAGTGCGGACGCGGATCTGGGAGTTGGCAGGGGCGGGCAGTCCGGCCGCCGACGGCCAGATGATCGTGGACATCGACGGGGTGCTGGTGCTCGCGTACTCCGAGAAGCAGGACGCCACCGCGACCTGGAAGAAGACCTTCGGCCATCATCCGCTCGTCGCGTTCGCCGACCACGGCCAGGCCCGGTCCGGGGAGCCGGTGGCCGCCCTGCAGCGGCCCGGCAACACGGGCTCCAACACCGCCGCCGACCACATCGAAACCGCTCAACTCGCCCTGGCTCAACTGCCCAGACACCTGCGGCGGGGACGGCAGACACTGATCCGCACCGACTCCGCCTCCGGCACCCATGCCTTCCTCGACTGGCTCTCCAGACCGGGGCGGTGGCTGTCGTATTCCGTCGGAATGACCATCAGCGACGCTATCCATCAGGCGGTGCTGAAGATCCCGCGCTGGCCGTTGTCCATGACGCGGATCCGGCTCCGCTCCGCCCGCACGACATCATCACCCCGCCCCGAGGCCGCACCACCCGCCGCACCCCGCGCAAGGGGCCCAAAGCCCGCGCGAAATGGCTCACCGCCTCGGTGGAACACGACGCGGACCAGGTCATCGCCGCCACGTTCGACGAGGCACAAGCCTGTGATCCGCAGCACCGTCTGTGCTGGGTGGTTCTGGTCGACGGTGCCGAGCACCAGCTCGAGTTGATCCATGCGGAGGCCGCCCGATGAGGCGTCACCATCCATGTCGTCCTCGACATCGTCCACGTGATCGAGAAGTTGTGGGCTGCCTCGCGGTGTTTTTATACCGCCACCGATCCCGCTGCCGAGACCTGGGTCGGAGCCAAAGCCGCCCGGACCTGGCCGGCGACGCCTTTGGCGCGATCGTCGGCATCCGCACGCAAGCCGACCGGCCGGGCCTGTCCGCAGATCAACGGGCCGCAGCGAACAGGGCCTGCCGCTACCTGGAGAACAACGCCACCTATCTCCACTACGACAAGGCCCTCGATGCCGGATGGCCGATCGCCAGCGGCATCGTCGAAGGAGCAGCGCGTCATCTCGTGGCCGACCGTCTCGATATCACCGGCAGCCGGTGGAGCGTCCCCGGAGTCGAAGCCGTCCTGACCCTCCGGGCCCTCATCAGCAACGGCGACTTCCCGCAGTACTGGACCTTCCACACCCACAGAGAACGCGAACGCCTCCGCCCCCGGCCCGACCAGCACAACTACGAACTCCTGGCCTGACCAGCGATCTCACTCCAGAAGAGCCGTTTTCGGATTCCGGCTATACGAAGGGGCGGCACGGGAAATACTGAAGGAATGACGGGGGAAACGGGAGCGACCGTGTGTGACGCATCCCTGGGGCATGGGGAAGGTCCGCGTTGAGTGCCCTGGGACGGCGTGGTCACGACCACTCAAGGACTGATCCGCCCGTGTCGGCGACCGTATCTTCGCCCGGAGATCGATCGACCGCCGTGGGCGGGAATGCCGGTCAAGTTGTCGCTGGTGACGGAGCGACTGCGCTCCACATCGAGAACATCGAGCGGGCGGTCCTAGTCCCACAGGAGGCGTTTACCCAGGCCACACATCACGAGCGGTCGGCCGCGGCGGCGTCCCCTTCTCGCTTGGACCTCACTTCGACCCCGCTCGCTGTTCCCCAGCGACGGGTCGCCTCAGACCGGCTGCGCGGGCGGGATGATCTGGTGGCGACGCTGACCGTCGGCATGGGACGACATACAGGTGGCAGCACGGACAACAGCCGTGTTCGTGTGCTGACCGGGCTCGGCGGCTGCGGGAAGACCTCGGTGGCTTTGGAAGTCACACACCGGCTCTCCCCCATGATGGGCCACGTGTGGTGGGTGTCCGCCGCCGACCGTGAGAGCCTCTGGGGTGCGCTGCACGCCGTCGCGTTCGACGCAGGCGCCGATACCCGAGAGTTCGTCCACGCCCACGCCGCCGACGTGCTGTGGAAGCGGCTCAACGCGCTCACCGAACCATGGCTTCTCGTCCTCGACAACGTCGACGATCCGTCGTTCCTCACTGCCCGGCCACACCCGCTGGCACGTGGCGTCGGCTGGCTGCGGCCGCCCGGCACCCCATACGGGACAGTACTCGTCACGAGCCGCGAATCCCGCCGGGAGCGATGGGCGCCGTGGATACGCCTCCTGCCAGTGGATGTTCTCGACATCGACGACAGTGCTCGCATCCTGCTCGACCTGGCTCCTGAAGCGGGCGATGAGCGGGAGGCGATGAAGCTGGCCCAGCACCTCGGTGGCCTGCCCCTGGCCCTGGACATCGCCGGCTCGTACCTTGCGCTGGCAACCGAGGAGCCATGGCCCGTGCCCGGAGCGCCGGAGACTTTCGCAGAGTATCGCCGCAGCTTCGACGGGCGGATCGCGGAGATGGCCGCCGACCCGGACTCCTCGCTCGGGGAGGCGGAACAGGCCCGCCGGGCCATCCTCACAACCTGGGAGCTCTCGCTCGATCTTCTCCACAATCAGGGCAACGATCTCGCCCGGCCGCTGTTGCGCCTCCTGTCGGCTTTTGGACCAGCACCGATTCCGCACCAGCAACTGCTCCAACCGGACTTGCTCGCCACCTGCGACCTGTTCCCCACTCCGACCGACAAACGGATCCAGGCCGCGCTGAAAGGGCTCTCCGGTCTGCGACTGGTCAACCTTCAGAGCCTGAGCCCGGAACCCGGCAAAGGCGATTCGTCTGACGCCGACATCCGTCGGAAGATCGACATCCACCCGCTGGTCCGCGCCAGCAACCGTGCGCACGCCGACTTCACCACGCACGCGGGGAGGCTCCTCGGCCTCGTCACAGCCCTGCTGGAACGGGCCGTCGGCCCGCTCGAACCGGACAATCCCACGCACTGGCGGCGATGGCGCCACTTCGCCCCGCACTGCACCGCCCCCCTGCACCTCCTGGAACTGGTCGGCCCTTTGACGGACGACATGACCGTCGCCGCCACCGAACCTGCCTTGCGTTCCGGACAGAGCCGCAACTTCCTTGGCCTGTACTCCCTGGCCGTCACGGAGCTCAGCACCGTCGTCGCCCTCCGGGAGAGCCGCCTCGGTCCCGACCATCCCGCGACGCTTGAAAGCCGTCTGGGCCTTGCCCTGGCTCTGCGCGACGACGCGCAGCTCCGTGAGTCCGAGGCCGTGTACACGGCGGTGGCTGAGGCTTGCGAACGGACGCTGCCGTCCGACCACCCGTATCTCCAGTCCGCCCGAGGCGGCCGGGCACGGGTGCTGTGTGCACTCGGACAACCGGACATGGCGGAGAAGGATCTGCGCGCCGTCCTCGCGATCCGGCTGCGCGACCCGGGACCGCACTCCCGCAAAACCCTTCGTACCAGGTACGACATTGCCACTGTCCTGCACATGCGTGGGCTGCTCAGGGAGTCCGCCGACGAACTGCGAGAGATCCGACGAGCGGGGCGAGAACTGTTCGGACACCGCGATCCGCTGACACTTGCCGTCGGCACCAGCCTTACGCGGGCGTTGCGCGATGCCGGGGATCTTGACGAGGCCGAATGCATCGGAGCGGAGGTCGTCGCGGACGCGGTGAACCTGCTGGGTTCCGCCCACCCTGACACACTCATCGCCCGCCACGAACAAGCGCGCATCATGCGGGACAAGGGCCGGCTCGCCGAGGCCGAGGCCGAGTTCGCCGAGATCTGGAAAATCAACAAGCGGCGTTTTGGCGAAGACCACCCCGACGCGGTCTCCAGTCGGCACGAACTCGCCACCGCTTTGCATCTACTGGGCCGCCCGGCCGAGGCGGCGGACCACTTCCGTGCGGTGCTGGACGCCAACGTCCGCCTCTTGGGCGAGGACCACCCCGATGTGCGGACCAGTAGCCGGAACCTCGCGCTTGTCCTGAACGGAGCGAACGAGGAGGAGCACGCAAGGATGCCCCTGGACGACGCGCTCGCAGCCGATAGCGACGAACTGGCCCCCGATGTCCGTCGAATCCTCGAAAGGTTTGCCCGACCACGGCAGAGCAAATCGGGTGAGGGACCAGGCGGCGGCGGATACTCGTCAGGCGGCTACTCCTATCCCCCAGCTCCGCGTTCGCGACCCGTCCTTTCCTACCGTTCGCAGTCCCGCTTCGAGGACAAGTCCACCGCGCCGGCACTCGACACCAAGCGCCTCTGGCCGGGTAGGCTCCGCGTCCTGGCGGCCGGGCGGGAGACCCGCAGCGGCGTCGAAAAGCTATGCGACCATCAGCGCACGATCCGCGTCCTGGCACTGAGGGAGATCCTTGCCTGGTGTACTCGGTCGTATGGTGACCCGTGGATCCGGCACGTACGGGCGTTGCTTGTGGAAGCCGACCGGGTCAACCCGGTCCTCGTGGACGAACTGCTCCTGCACCCCGGGACAGGCCGGTGGATGAGCCGTACGTTGCGTGCGCTGGAGGACGACTCCTCCCAGGCCGACCCCGGCTATCTACGGGCGCTCGCGGCCACGGCCGGCATCAACGCCGAGCTGTACTTCACCCTCCGGATTCCGGTACGCGATGGACTGGCCGTCCTGCCGACCCTCGGCTTCGCCGACCTCGGAACCGACCGGCGCACGACGGAGGCGGAGGTCGTGACGGAGTACGGCCAGAGGTACGTCCGCGCCGCAGGCAAGAAGGTGCGACTTCCCTCCTCGTTGGAGGCCGAGTCTCCCGGCTGGCACCCGGTGCGCCGTATCAAAGCCCATACCGCCGGCGAAACTCTCCTGGTCCGCCTCGACGACACCGATCCTTACCGCGTTGTCGACCCCGATACGGCGCCCTGCCCGCTCACTCCCGAGCAGGCGGACCGCTGGCAGGAACTGCTCGGTGAGGCATGGAACCTGCTGAACCACACAGACGGCGTTGACGCCGGCGCACTCGCAGCCGCCCTCACCACCCTCACGCCGCAGGCCCCGGCGCCCGGCGCCGGGCCGACTTCACTCACGTCGAGCGATGCGTACGGCGGGATCGTCCTCACCGAACCGGAGGACGCGCTGCAACTCGCCCAGACGCTCGTGCACGAGTTCCGGCACATGAAACTCCATGCCCTCCTCGACATGGTGTCGCTGCACAGTGAGCAAGACGGTGAGGAAGAGCTGTTCTACGCGCCCTGGCGGGATGATCCGCGGCCCTTCGAAGGGCTGTTCCAGGGGGTGTTCGCCTTCTTCGGGGTGGCCGAATTCTGGCATGGGCGCTGCCTTCGCTCGACCGGCGATGACCTGAGGCACGCGCAGTTCGAGCTGGCCTACTGGCGCATTCAGGTCTGGGAGGCATTCACGGTGGTGAAGTCCTCACCCCGGCTGACCGACACGGGCCGGCAGTTCGTCGCCGCGATGGCGGACAGCGCCGCCGCGTGGAGGGCAGAGCCGGCCGTACCCGCTGATGTGGCCGCAGCAGCTCGGGCGGCAGCCGTTGCCCACCGGGCCCGGTGGGAACTCCTCCACGGCCGACCTTAACTACATGTCGCGGGGAGTATGGATTCTCCGAATTTGTCTCGATTTCCCGCGGTGGTTTACGTCTGGGATCCATCGCCGGTGATCGCCTCGCCGATGTCGCCGGCAGCTGCGATGCCCCGCTCGCCGGTGGCCCGGGCCGGGAAGGTCGGCCCGCGCGGAACTCCTGCTGCAAACGGGGGAGCAGGGGCAGCAGTAGTGAGGGAAGCGTTGTCACCGGTGACAACGCGCCCGATATTGCCGCCAGCGGCCACCGACCGGACGCCTCCTGCTTCTACGGAAGCATCAGAGCCTGTCGAAACGGGGGTGCGGCACAGGGCGTAGACGGACACAGCCAGCCCCGCGATGCCGACGAGCGCCCCGGCGACACTTGCCGCCTGATCCGCGGTGTTCAGATCCACCGCAACCACCAGAACTACCAGTCCCGCTGCCCCCAGGCCACACAACACTGCGACGGCCCACACCACGATTCTTGCTCGTACGGTCAGGTTGGCCATCTTCCCATGTTGCCAACTTCAGTCCGAGTCCGGCGGGCACTCGGAGCTTTTCGACGGTGAGCTTCATCCAGGTCGCCCCCGGCGCCGCCACGTCCAGCCCCTTGTTTAGCGCTCGCCCCTTACACCCCAAGGTCATACAGGACAGCAGAGTGGCTATGACGTTCTTCAGCGGGGTCTGGCAGCGAACAGGGGAGCCGTCACGGTCCGTGAAAGGGCTGTTCGATTCCAGACCGTGAGCCGGGGGTACGCCCCGCCGTGATCCATCGAGATTGACGCTCTGTCATATCTCGGTGAGACGGCCTGAACCGCCCCGTCGGCATTGATAAGGATTCTTGAAAACGGCTCTGTCCGCAGTTCCGTTTTGCGCCGCGAGGTGGCTGGGGCGACGTTCAGCGGCCCCACCAAAGCGACTCCAACTGGCCGCCGGTCGTTTCGATCACGTGCTGGGGGGGTGTTCGTCTCGTCCCAGGTCAAGAGGGTCTGCGTGAGGGATCGGGAAGCCTCAGTCTCCTCGGATGTGGGCATGCAGATGCATGTCGTGTCGGCCATCGTCATGCACGGCGGCGCTGCGTTTGGTGCCTTCCAGGAGGTACCCGGAGTTGGTGGCGACCCTGCACGAAGCATGGTTGCGGGTGGAGTGGTCCAGCTCCAGACGGTAGAAGCCGATCTCGTTCAGGGCCCAGGCGGTGAGCGCCCCGAGGCCGTGCGAGGCGATACCGGCGCCGCGGGCGGCCGGGAGTACCCAGTAGGCCACGCCGGCTATGCCGTCGTCGAAGTCCAGTCCGCGTAGTGCCAGTCGGCCGAGTACCTCGTCGCCGTCCCGGGTGATCGCCCAGTGGCCACCCTTCTCGCACTTCCAATGCTGGCGGTATGCGTCGAACCATTCCCGGACCTGGGCCTCGGAGGAGGGCCGCCGCGTGTGCCAGCGGCGGATCTCATCATCCTGGTAAGCAGTCAGGAACGCTGGTGCATCGGCTTCTCCCCAGGGGCGCAACAGCAAGCCCCCGGTGGCGGGGAGCACGGGTTGGGGGAAGCCACCGAGCAAACCGGAGGCAATGACGGGCGGCGTCGACAGAGCGCGAGTCATGCTCCATGATCGCCCGACGCTGACCACACACGTCAACAATGAGCCGGTCGCCAACGCGTCACGACCGCCACGGCAGCTCGCTGTCGGCAACGGCTCAATTCAGCCGTTGCCGACACCGCATGTCATCGGCTGGGGAGCCATTCTCGCGTCCCCCGCCATGGGCGGGCTTGCCCGATGGGCCGGCCGGTCCTGGATGACGAAGCCGGCGGAGAAGAAGCCCGAACGCATGTGATCGCCTCGGTGGAGCCCCGGAGCTCCACCGAGCACTCCGTCGAACCAATGCAACGCCCCGAGCGCAACGCGGCGTCCGCAACCCGGCCTTCTGGCCTGATAACTGACCTATAGAAGGCATCAGCCAGGGTCGCAGGTCTTCCTCATCACGGGCCGGGGTTCGGCAGCCGCGGGGACCGCCCCTGGCGAAAGCGGCACCAGCCTCGTACGCCCTCAACCGCCACCGCGGCGAGAATACGCAGGTCAGCGCCCCGCGCACGACCAGCCATGTTTTGTGGCTCCTGCCCAGGACTCGAACCCGCGGCCAACGGCCAAGCCGCTTCATAGGTACGGAGTGGACTCCACGGTGATCCGTGATCCCGGTGACCACCGCCCGCCCCCGTTCCCATCTGTCTGGTGCCCTGCCCAAGACTCGAACCTGCGACCAACGCCCGCTCGGGGGCCGGTGCTCGGCCCCCGTGTGAAGGCGCTGTACGCCCTCCACAGAACGGCATGACTTCAGCTTCGCTACCCAACTCGCTGCTCTGCAGGGGCCTTTCCCGTGTATAACCCCACCCTATCTGGCAAACACCGGACTTCTGCTGCTGCAGACACGTCCTCAACAGCCAACGGAGCTTCTCCATGCCTTTCCACGCGCTCAGCCACCGTTCAGCAGCGATGGACTTCCCCGTGCCGGACCACACAGCACGCCGGGACACGGCAGTCTCCACGGCATCGTCGGCCAGTTCCGACCGCACGGTCTAACGCGCAGACCGCCCACGATGGGCTGCGACGAGCCTGGAACACGCACCTCACCACGGTTCGGCGCAGCGCCGAAAGGACTGCCTTGCTCTCCGACCCCCTTTTCATCGCTGCCTCCATCACCGCATTCACCCTCGTCACTTGCTGCGTGGCTATTTGTGTCACCGCATGTCGGATCGTCAACGCGGCTCTTCGCAACAGCCGCTCCGCCGACCGTCCCGAAATCATCCGGGAACTCGCCAGAATTTTTCGCCATCTCCTGACGTCATGGTGGCGACGGAAGTAATAGCTGTTCCCGGTCTCCCCCCCTGCCTGCCGGACCACCTTCGGGATTCGCGTGCTCCGGCAGGCAGGGGAAAGCACCTGCGGAGATAGAGTTGAGCAGTATTGCTGACGACCTCGTCGGGGCTACGCTCCGCCGAAGCGGCAGCTCAGAGGGTCCTCCGAACTCGCCCAAGACCCTGCACGCCACCTGGGGGCACTCCTTGCTGTTCCATGCACCGGCACACGAAGTCGCCGCACGGGCCCGCGAAGGTTCGCTACCCTTCCGCTTGCGCAAGCGGTTCGTTCAGATGTACGGCTACGAACCCAGCGCATCGGAGACACACTTCTGGGAGCGGAGCTTTCCGGCGCTATCCAGCGTGCTGGTGGATGCCGGACTCGAGCAGGTCGACATGATGATCGAGTACGGGCTGCCGTTCACTTCCAAGCGGGCCGACGTGATCCTCGCCGGGGTGCACCCGGACAGCGGCCACCCCTCGTACGTCGTCATCGAGCTGAAGCAGTGGAGGAGCGCGGAGCGGGTGGACGAGGAACCACTGTTGTGTCGTATCGGTCCCAATATCCCGCCGGTGCTCAACCCGGTCGAGCAGGCCCTCCGCTACTGCGATTACCTGGCGTCCTCCAACGAGGTTCTCGCTGAGCACCCGGAGCGGATCACGGGTGCGGCCTACCTTTACAACGCGACCGACTCCGGCATCGTTGGATTGTACGCGGAGGGCCAGAGGACACACGGGCGGGTGTTCAGCGCGGAGCGCCGCAGAGACTTCATTACCTTCCTCAAGGAGATCCTGGCCCCTCAGGCCGGGGCAGCGGCGGCCGACGAGCTACTCACAGGAAACGTCCGCCCTGCGAAGCGGCTCATGGCAGTGGCCGCTGATGAGGTCCGCGAGCGAGAGCAGTTTGTGCTCCTCGACGAGCAGCGCGTCGCATACGAGGAGGTACTGCATGCGGTCCGCAGGGCACAGCACTCGGCCTCCAAGGAGGTGTTGATCGTCACTGGCGGCCCGGGGTCGGGCAAGAGCGCTATCGCGTTGGCTCTGCTCGGGGAATTCCACCGGCGTGGCCTCACTGCGCTGCACGCCACAGGATCCGCTTCGTTCACGAAGACCATGCGTAAGCTGGCTGGCGCACGCAGTCGTGAAACGCAGAGACTCTTCACGTACTTCAACAGCTTCATCAGCGCCGACCGGAACAGTGTCGATGTCCTGATCTGCGACGAAGCACACCGCATCCGCGAAACCTCCGCCAATCGCTACACTCCGGCCTCTCAACGCACAGGAAGGCCGCAGGTGGAGGAGCTGATCGATGCGGCACGGGTTGCCGTCTTCCTGCTCGACGAGCTCCAGGTCGTGCGTCCCGGTGAGCTGGGAACGGTCGACATGATCCGGACAGCTGCCGAAGCCAAGGGGCTCGAGTGTCGGATCGTATCCCTGAACAGCACTTTCCGAAGCGGTGGCAGTGACGCATATCTGCGTTGGGTGACGCAACTGCTCGACCCGCCGGAAGACGGACCAGCAGCCTGGGAACCTGACGGACTCATGGAAGTCCGAACCGCCGACTCACCCAAAGAGCTGGAAGCGTTCCTCGACCAGCAGCGGTCTCACGGATTCAGCGCGCGCATGACAGCCGGCTACTGCTGGCCGTGGTCGAACGCCAAGCCGGGGAAGCCCCTGCCGCAGGATGTAGTGATCGGCGGCTGGGCCCGCCCCTGGAACATCATGGGCGAACGGTCCGTGATGGGTGCCCCGCCCGCCGCGCTCTGGGCCACCGATCCAGCTGGTTTCGGCCAGGTCGGCTGTATCTATGCCGCGCAGGGCTTCGAGTACGACTGGAGCGGCGTGATCCTTGGGCCGGACCTGGTGTGGCGGGATGGTGAATGGATCGTCGACCGTACGGCATCGAAGGATCCTGTCTTCAGGAAGACCATCTCGGACTCTGACATACGGCAGCTGATCCTCAACACGTACAAAGTACTTCTGACCCGCGGCAGCGTCGGCACGGTCATCTATTCCACCGACGCCGAGACCCGCGTCAAGCTGCGTGAACTCATCGAGACACCGGCCGACAAGAACGTAGTTGGGCAGCGGTGACGGCGGTCGCGTCGTCCGCCGGCCCGAAGCGCACAGCGTCCAGCAAGGCGACCCAGGAGGTCCAGCCGGTCTCCAGGGCGGCGACGAAGGAGTACGGCCAGCCGGGCACGAACTGATCCGTCTTGCGGTCTCCGCGCCCGCAAACGTGGCAGAACAACCGGTCGTCGCTGGTCGGGGCGTCCGGGAGGATCCAGTTGCTGACATCCACGGCCAGCACGATGCGCCCGTCGGCCGCCTTCGGCAGCGGCAAGCCTGCCAGCGTGGGGCGCAACCGCGTCGGCTCCAGCCAGCCCCGGTCCAACGCGGCATACGGGGCCCCGTGCCCCCGTCGGTGCTCGACCGACAGGCAGAGCTCGACCAGGGTCTTCACCGACCCGTCCGCGCACAAGATCGCGTCGGTGAGCTCGAAGAGCGCATCGGCACGGCTGTACAGGCAGTCGTAGAAGTCGACCCGAAAGCGGGACAACACCCTGAATGCCTCGCCTGCGGGCGCGTCGACGGGGAGACTCATAGGCAGCCGCCGTTCTTTCGTGCTTCGTTACTCGACATCTCGAAGCGTGAAGAACGGCCGCGTCACATGCCGCCGATTTGCGGGGATCTCAGCAGGTCGAGTGACCTGGGACGTTAACGCCAAGTTCAGCCCACAAAGAGGCCGCACTGGAGGTCGAAAACCGCATGCTCCTCGAACCGCTTGCCCACAGGGCCCATGACACCTCCGCGCCGTGCCAGGATTTCGTGCCTACCCATTTGCCATCTCAGGCACAGAGGTAGCGGGACGCGACCAGCCCTTGATTGTGGATCCTGCCGGGGACTCGAACCTGCGGTCAATCGCCGACGATCTATCGATTCAGCCGGACAACCGTCTCGATCACCAGCTGCCCGCCCCCGCCCGGCGACTTCCCCCGTTCCCATGTTCTGTGCCCCCGCCGGGGGCACTCCGGAAAAGACTCCTGACCTGCAGAAATACAGGTCGGGAGTTTTTGCGTTCACGTCAAAACGCACACGGTCTTTTGACCGTTGCGGTTTTCGAGCGACGCAACGGTGTCCGCGCTCTCTTTCTGACGCGTTTCCGCAGCTCAAAGGCCATTTACCAACGGATCGTCGGCCATACACGCCGTCGAATTCCGACCGTGCCCCACACCTGAAGCCCACACAGAAACGCAAACGGTCTGGTGGGTCGTTGCCGCTTCCGCCTGAGCACCTGCTTCTCCGTTCCCGCTCAGCTCGTAATCACCGTGTGCGCGTAGCTGGTGTTCGAAGGGAGGAGAGCAGGTGTTGGGTCTGTCCGGGCTGGCAGCGGAGCCGTACGCATTCTCTCCGCCCAAGGCGTTGAACGACCAGCCATTGCAGCGGAGTTGACGGATCGCTAGAGTCGGTCCGCCAACTACCCACAGGAGGCTCCTTGACTTCATCGCTTCATACGTGGACACAGCCGGACGGCTGTTCCGGGGCGACCTAAGCCCCGCTGCGTACCGCTGGTGACCACTCGACCCAGGTCAAGTGCGTCCAGATCCAGCGGAGATAGCGAACAAGTCAATGGAGGTACCGAGTGTCGGCCAACTCGACGCAGCAGCTCGCCTGTACGCATCCCGGGCGTGATGTTGCGATCGTCAGTCTGTGTGCTGTCGTGGCTTCTCTCGTCGCGGTCATCGTGGTGATGGCCTTCCATGGCAACCCCCTCGCGACTTTCGGTGCGAGTGGCAGCGCCTTCGCTGCGGCCTTCAGCGGAGGCATGGGCGTACTGGCCCACCTCAAACGCACCGCGTAGCGACCCGGGAGGGGCGGCCTGGACCGGCTGCCCCTCAGCGGTCTTCCCTGGTCGCCACTCCCCACGGCCGGTCTGGGAGAGTTCCGGTGCTTCACGGAGGGCCGTCCTGGCAGGACCTCTCACCATGTGCGCTGGTTGTGGCAGTGGATCAGTCGGCATCCAGGCTGCCGCGCCAGCCCCGGCGCAAGAAAGACGGCTGGCTGCTGACGTCAGTCCAGTCGCCCCGGGCCGTGGCCTTCTACCACCGCCAGGACTGGACCCAGGCCACCCACCCCTCCCCCGACGGCAAGGGCATCGTCGTCTTCCTCGGCCCCCGGCACCCGGCCCGGGCCCTGGCCCTGGCCGCCCAGCCGTTGTGACCGTCCGGAAAGCGAGCGCGTGGCCCACCTGGTCACCGGCCGAATGCTGGACTACATCACCTTCGGCAGCGACTACGCCTTGATCAAGATGCTCGCCCCGAAGGCTGTCGGCGGGATCCCGCTCGGCGAGAGCCGAGCGCGCAGTACGTACGGCGTCACCGCCGTCGGCATCGAACGCCCCGGCGCCGGCTTCACGCACGCCCCGCCGAAACGGTCGTCCACCCGGGCGACGTCATCATCGTCACCGGCAAGATTCGGGCCGTGGAGACGTTGGCTGAGCTGGACCAGTGGGAGACGTGGCGGCGGCGCCGGGCACGGAAGCCAGCCGATCCACGGGATAGCAATCCAGGAATTTCTGAATCCAGGATATCCTGTATTCTCATCTGATGCTGGCCCTCGCTCCCGAGGTCGAGGTGCTCGTGCGCTTCGGCCGTGCTCTCGCTGACCCGATCCGCTGCCAACTGCTGCTGGCCCTGCGGGATGCCCCCGCCCATCCGTCCGACCTGGCCGACCGGATCGGGGTCTCGCGCACCCGGCTGTCGAACCATCTGGCCTGCCTGCGCGACTGCGGCCTGGTCGTCGCGGTCCCCGATGGCCGGCGCACCCGCTACGAACTCGCCGATCCCCGGCTCGGTCATGCGCTCGACGACCTCCGCAACGCGGTCGTGGCCGTCGAGACGGACCGCACCTGCGCCGATGCCGACGAGAAGGGCTGCTGCTGATGGCCTCCATATCCCTCGGCCCGTCCCCCGTGCGCCGCGACGCTCTGACCCGGCGCATACGACTGCTGGTCGCAGCGACGATCACTTACAACGTGATCGAGGCGATCGTCGCCATCACCGCCGGCTCCCTCGCCTCCTCCTCCGCACTGGTCGGATTCGGGCTCGACTCCGTCATCGAGGTCTCCTCCGCGGCAGCCGTCGCCTGGCAGTTCTCCGCCGCCGACCACTCCGTCCGGGACGCGCGCGAGAAGACCACCCTGCGGATCATCGCCGTGTCGTTCTTCGCGCTTGCCGCCTACGTCACCATCGACTCGATCCGCGCGCTCACCGCCACGGGCGAAGCCGAGCACTCCACCCCAGGCATCGTGCTCGCCGCTCTCTCCCTGCTGATCATGCCGTTCCTGTCCGCCGCTCAACGCCGTGCCGGCCGCGAACTCGGCTCCGCCTCCACCGTCGCGGACTCCAAGCAGACCTTGCTCTGCACCTACCTGTCCGGCGTCCTCCTGGTCGGACTGCTCGCCAACAGCCTGTTCGGCTGGTCCTGGGCGGACCCGATCGCCGCGCTCGTCATCGCGGCCGTAGCCGTCAAGGAAGGTCGCGACGCCTGGCGCGGGGACGCCTGCTGCGGACCCGTCCAGACCACGGCCTCGTCGGCGGCGAAGGACGACTCGTGCGGCTGCGGGCCCGGCTGTAGCTGCTGCTGACGGCAATCGCCGGCCCGAGGAAGAGCAGGGCGGCGAGTGCGGCGTAGCCGTAGGTCAGGGTGGCGAGCGCGGCGACGCCAGCGACGAGCAGCGGGCCGCCCGCGTCGCCGAGTTCGCGACCCAGTTCGGCGGCGCCCATGGTCTGGCCGAGGCGTTCGGGCGGGGTGCCGGCGGCCAGAGCGGCGAAGCCGAGGGGGGTGATCAGTCCGGTTCCGGCGCCGATCAGGACGGCGGCCGGGAGGATGCCGAGCAAACCGGGCAGCATGGCGCAGGCCAGGCCCGCAGCGGTGAGCAGCAGTCCCGTGAGCAGTCCGCTACGAGTGGTCAGGCGCCCCTCGTCCAGGGCGCGCCCGGCACGCGGCTGGACGAGTGCGGCGCTCGCGGCGAGCAGCGACACGGCAGCGCCGGTGGCCACCGTGCCGAGCCCGGCGACCCGGCCGGAGACCGGCAGGAATCCCACTCCGACCGACAGGGCGGCGGTAGCCGCGGCCAGAGCGGCGGTCGGGGTGAGGAACGCGGGGTCGGCCAGGCGTCGGGCCAGATCGAGCACGGTCTGCCGGACCTTGGGCAGTGGCGGTACAACGGGCACGGCGAGCGCGGCCCAGACGGCGACGACCGCTCCCAGCACCGCATGGACCGCGAACAGCAGGCGCAGACCCCCGGCCCACACCAGCACGCCGCCGAGCAGCGGGCCGAGGGTGTAGCCGATCGACTTGTAGAAGCCGTAACTGCCGAACGCCCGGCCGTGCTTGGCCGCCGGGTTCAGCTGGGCGACCAGGGCGGAGGCCGACGGGGAGAAAGCGGATGCGGCCGCGCCCTGGCCGAGGCGGGCCGCCCACAGCCAGCCCGGGCTGTCCGCTGCGACGTACATGGCGGAGGCGGCGGCGAAGGCGACCAGCCCGCCCAGCAGGACCGGCCGTGCGCCGACGCGGTCGGCGAGCGTGCCGAAGACCGGCTTGAGGACCACCTCGGCGCCGTCGTACAGCGCGAGCAGTCCGCCCAGCACCAAGAGCGAGGTGACGGCATCGTCGGAAAAGCCGCCGAGGTTCGCGGCGATTCCGTGCGCGCCGAAAGCGGTGGTGAACCCGGCCGCGTACAGCGGCCACATCTGCCGCGCCGGTGCCGCCTGAGCCTTCACATCCGTCGCCTGCGTCATCGTCGGTCGCCCTCTGGAGTCTCGTGCGGCGTCTCGTGCGGCGTCTCGTGCAGGGCGCGGAAGACACGCTCCGCGTAGTCCTCACAGGCAGCGGTGCACTCCTTCAGCCTCCCTGCGGCCTCGGCCGCCTCCGGCGCGCCGAACACATCGCGGGCGGTCAGGTCCCGGTGCCAGCGCCGCAGCCGCTCCAACGACTGCTCCTCTTCCTCCAGTTCGGCCAGGGTGAACTTGGCCGTGCGGATCTCCTTGGCGAGCTCCGCCTCGAACTTGCCGCAGTCGGCGAGGAATTCGGCCCAGTCCGCGGAACGCGCAGCGGTGAAAAGCGCCTGGAAGCGGGCAGCATCCTCGGCGCTGCGACCGGACGCGTTGAGCGTCACGGCCTGCCCATCGGCGGCCCCGGTCAGGTCGATCGCCCGCGCGATGCCGTCAGCGAAGACCGGCACGTCTGGTACGGCCCACACGCCCTGCCCGAGCGACAGCGCGCCGATCTTGCGGAGCTCACGCCAGACGGCGACCCGGTGCCGGGACGGCTCTGCTGCCAGTTTGATGATGAGGACGAGCCAGCGGCCTTCTGATGGAATGGTCGACACACTGAAAAATGTAGCACGCGTTACACGCCACGACTCCGGGCCCCGGCATCCCACCGTCGCTCGCCGCGCAACCCTTCCAGCCCGGACGGCTCGTCGATCTCGGCGACGGTCTTTCTGGCGGAGCCGGAGGCCGCACGCCGGCGCCGTATCCGGCGCTGCGGGCCAGCGAGCGGCGTCACACTGTCGAGCCGGCCCGACTTCGCGCAAGCTCCCCTGAAGGCGGCTGCAAACCCTTCAACTCCGCGATGTGTTCGGCGAGTTCGGGCGCGAGGCGCTGTATGTCCGCCAGATCCTCGCCATCGGCGGCCTCGCGGAGCTTCCTCAGGTCGGTGTCCACCGGCGCAGCGTCCGGCACCTCGTGCCGCACTCGCTCCCACGCGAGTTCCAGGGCGGTCACGTCGCCCGCGACGGCGCCCTCGTTCCCGGCCTTCGTGTCGATCGTCAACTGGCGTGTCCAGAGGGCGAGTCGGTCCTTGTCAACCGTCGGTACGGGCTCATAGCGCAGTCGCAGGTCCGTCACGTTCTGGGCGACGCGCAGCGCGGGGGCGACCGCCTGCGCACCGTCCCCGGCCTTCTCCAGGGCGACGAGGTCACGTTCCATCTGCCGCTCCAGCAGGTCCGGTACGGCGTCTGAGGCACGGTAGGCGTCCCACGCGGCGCGGACCTCGCGGACGGTGGCGGCCCCGGGCGACTCGTGGGCGGCAACGGCCACGCGCTCCAGGGCGGTCAGCCGGGCCGGCAGCGGGCCGGGCTTCGCGTCGGTGGGCACGGCGAGCGACACTGCCTCCAGGTCGCCGCCCTCGGTGCCGGTCGAGAACTCCCCGTACCCCGGCGCGAACACCTTGTCCTCGGTCGAGCCGTCCATGTGCAGCTCGCGGACGGTCAGCGCGCCCTTGATCGTGCCGTACGGTCCGTCGACGGTCTGGTCCACGGCCGGGACGGTGACCTCCTCGAAGACGACCTCCGGCAGGTTCTCGGGTCGGTAGACGTCGCCCTTCTCCGGGTCCGCCGGCATGATCATCGCGGCCGGTGCGTTGCCGCGGTCCGCCTGCCAGGTGCCCTCGGTGTCGGCGACTACCCCGTTGTCGTAGTTGAAGACGTCCTCGCCGAGCGCCCCGGATGGGCGAGGGCCACCTCGGCGTGCTGCCGGACCGTGGCGAGGGGTGAGCGCAGTTCGTGAGAGGCGTCCGAGACGAACCGCCGTTGCGCCGCCTCGGCGCGGGCGACCCGCCGCAGCGTCCGCCCCACGGCCACCCAGGTCGCGGCGGAGGCCAAGGCCAGCAGCACGGGCAGGCCGATGAGCAGCATCCGGGTGACCGTGGAGGTGGCCTCGGCGACCCCGGCGGGCGTACGGCCGTCCAGGACGGTCAGGCGCCGGTCGCCGTCCCGCGCCCCGACCGCCACCACCAGGAAGGGGTCCTCGTCGATCGGGGTGTCGACCTCGGTGCTGCCGCCGGGCCGAAGCCGGGCCAGCGCCGGAAGTCCCTCGACGTTCGAGCTCGCCGCGACGACCGTCCCCCGCTGGTCGACGACCTGCAAGAACTCCTCCTCGGGATCGGCCACGCTCACCTCGGGCACCCCTCGCCCCGCCTCGATCACCCGGGCCACCTCCTGGGCGCGGGCCCGCGCGGCGTCCCGCACGTCGTTGCTCAGCTCAACCCGCAGCCCGAGCACCAGGACGACGCCGCCGGCGACCAGCGCAAGCCCCACCGCCAGGGCGGCGATCACCGTGGCCCGGACGCGCACCGCCCGCAAGCGCCGCCGCTCACCCGCCATCCGGCACCAACCGATACCCGTGCCCGCGCACGGTCCGCAGCGAGTCACGCCCGAAGGGACGATCGACCTTGTTGCGCAGGCGCCGCACATACACCTCGACGATGTTCGGATCGCCCTCGAAGTCGTCGCCCCACACATGGTCGAGGATCGTCCGCTTGCTCACGGCCTCGCCCGTCCGCCGCATCAGGAACTCCAGCACAGCCAACTCCCGCGCCGTCACCTCGACCTGCCGCCCGGCCCGGGCCACCGTGCGCGCGGCCGGATCCAGCCGCAGGTCGCCCACCGCGAGCACCGCGGGCCGCTCGCGCGCCTCCCGCCGCAGCAGCACCCGCAGCCGGGCCAGCAGCACCGCGTACGAGACCGGCTTGGTGAGGTAGTCGTCGGCGCCCGTGTCCAGGCCCTCGATCTCGTCCCACTCGCCCTCCTTGGCGGTGAGCATGAGGATCGGCGTCCAGTCACCCTCGCCGCGCAGCGACCGGCAGACCCGGTAGCCGTTCAGCTTCGGCAGCATGATGTCCAGGACGATCGCGTCGTACGCGTTCTCGCGCGCCATCCACAGTCCGTCGACCCCGTCGAGCGCGACGTCCACAGCGAAGCCCTCAGCCTCCAGCCCGTCCCTGAGCCCGGCCGCGAACCGCTCCTCGTCCTCGACGACCAGCACCCGCATACGGCCCACGCTACGGGAGCCGGTGGCGGTGACAAACGGAAGCGGCCGCATGGCCGACCCGAGCCGCCGCCCCCATCGACGCGGCCGATTCGTCCTCGCGCCCGGCCCGACTGCCGCCGATCACCATGCCGCGGGCAACGGCCAACTCCTGGAGCCTGCCTTACGCCGCACCGGGCGGCGAGCGCGGTCCGATGCGGCGCGCAGGATCAGTCCTTGTCATTCGCCTTGTCCCCGCTGTCCACCTTGCTGCCGAGGACCTTGAAGTCCTTGTCGAGGTGCACGTCGGCCTGCTTGCCGTTGCCAAGCGTGACCTCGACCTCGTAGTAGCCCTCCTCGTCGCCGACCTCGGTGTCCGTGACCCTGCCTCCTCCGGTGTGGGCGAGTGCCGCGGCGCTCGCCTTCTCCAGCGCGGGTCCCGAGATGGATGCCTCGGTGTCATCCCCACCGGTCGCGGATACCGCGATGCCGGTACCGCCGCCGATGAGGGCGGCCGAGAGCACGGCCCCGACGATCCACTTACTCTTGCGCTTCATGCCGCATCCTCTCGCCGCGGCCCCCGGCCGCTGGGCGCGGCCGAGCTGACTGCCTCATGGTGCGACAGACCCGCTGAACAGCGGCTGAACGAATCTGAACGAGGTGTCAGTCTCCAAGGCATGTCACAGTGCTTTGCGCCGGACCAGCACGCCGGGCGCCACCCGCTGCTGAACAACAGCGACGGCACCGTGTGCGGGCGGACAGCTATGCGCCCGGTCACCGCGACGAACGGTCAGCTCCAGGCGGTCCCGGCCCTCTGCACCCGCCGACCGGTCGGCGATGCGGGCGGCCCGCCGGATCAGTTGGCGCCCTCGGGCCCGCCGGTCAGCGCGACCGCGACCCGCTCCCCGTCTCCCCGGCGGGCAGGGCAGCGGCGGTGTCCGGTCGCCGGACGAGCTTCGCATGCAGTCCGTGGCGCGGTACTGGCTCGGCTGTTGTCTGATCGTCCGCGCAACAGTGGTTCGATGGCACCGCCGACGCCGGGCGTTCCACATGCCTGGCGCCCTGAAGGGGAGGGCCGGCGCTGCCCGATCAGGCAACGGCGGGCTGTCCGGCTCCCCGGAGCGTCAGGGCGTGGTGGTAGCGGCGCAGCAGGAGCATGGCGGTGGCGGCGAGGCCGGTGAGGAGGCCGAGCCAGACGCCGACCGTCTCCAGGCCGGCGAGGTGGCCGAAGAGCCAGGCGGCGGGCAGTCCGATCAGCCAGTAGCCGACCAGGGTGATGCGGAAGCCGCTCTTGGTGTCGTCCAGGCCGCGCAGCAGGCCGACGCCGATGTTCTGGGTGCAGTCGAAGAACTGCAGGACGGCCGCGACCAGCAACAGGTTCGTGGCGATGTCGGTCGCGCTGTGCCCGTCGGCGGACGACGGGTCGAGGAAGGGGCGCAGCACCAGGCCGGGGACGGTGAGGTAGACGACGCCGACCACGGCCATCACGGCCGCCGCGCACGCCAGCGCCGTGTTCTTGATGCGCCGGGCCGCGTCGATCCGGTCCAGGGCGAGTTCGCGGCTGACGTTGAGGGACGCTGCGTGCGACAGGCCGACCGCGATCTGGAAGACGATGTAGATCAGCTGGTTGACGGCGGTGTGCGCGGCCAGCGCGGCGCTGCCGAAGGTGCCGATCAGCAGGGCGACGACGGAGAAGAAGCCCGCTTCGGAACCGTAGGTCGCGGCGATCGGCACGCCCAGGCCGGTCAGGCGGCGCAGGGTGGCCGGGCGCGCCTTCCAGATCCGGACGTCCAGTAGTGGGGCGAGCCGGGGGTCGCGGCGGGCCGAGGCGTACAGGGCTACGCAGGTGAGGGCGTACACCAGCGTGGTGGCGAGGCCGATGCCCGGCAGGCCCAGCTCCGGCAGGATCCACGTGCCATGGATCAGGCCCCAGTTGAGTGCCACGTTGACGGCCACCGAGGCGATGGTGATCTGGAGCAGGGCCTGCGGCCGGCGCATGCCCACGGTGAACTGGCGTATCGCCTGGAACCAGAGGCAGGGGATCAGGCCGGGCGCGAGGGTGAGCAGCACCGGCCAGGCGGTGTCGACGACGTCCGGGTCCTGGCCGAGGTAGGTGACGGCCCGGCCGATCAGCAGGATGACGAGGGCGCCGACGACGCCGGCCAGGGTGGCCAGCGCCAGTGCGGCGCGGACCACGTCCCGGACCTCCTCCTGCGCCGCCTCGGTGAGTTCCTCGTCTTCGTCGGCGCGGGCGGAGGCGGCGGAGACCTGGTTGCCGACGGCGGTGACGAGGCCGACGCCCATGGTGCGCAGCTGGTTGAAGATGACCATGGCCAGGCCGCCGCCGGCCAGCGCCTCGGCGCCCATGACGCCCATCATCACCGTGTCGGTGGTGGTGAGGGCGACCTGAGCGAGCTGGGTCAGGACGAGCGGTACGGCCAGGGTCGCCAGGGCGCGGCTGTCCCGGAGCAGTGTGGTGAGCGGTGTTGGCATAGGTGTCAGTTCTCGCGGAGTTTGGTCAGCAGCTCGTCGACTTCGCGTTCGATGTCGGGATCGATGAGGTTTCGGGCGTTCATCCAGTCGTCGTTGAAGACGGTGTCCATGTACTTCTCGCCACCGTCGTTGATCAGCGCGACCATAGTCGTGCCGGGCGCGAGCGAGGTCATCCGGGTCAGGGCCTCGTACACCACGCCACCCGCGGAGCCGCCGATGAGGAGGCCGATACGGCGGGCCAGCACCCGCGCGGTGGCGAACGCCTCGATGTCGCCGACCTTTGCGCCCTCGTCCAGCAGGTCGTAGTCGACCATGGCGCCGATGGTGGCACCCTCGGGGGTGCCCGTGCCGGACTGGTAGTAGTCGTGGGCGGGTGGCCCGAAGGCGATCGACCCCTTCGGCTCGACCCCGACGATCTGCACATCCGGCACAGTCTTGCGCAGCTCGCCTCCGGTTCCGAAGAGCCCGCCGCCCGTTCCCACGGCGCCTATCAGGATGTCGATACGGCCGTCCAGGGAGGCGTCGAGTTCATGGGCCACCGGCCGGTAACCGTCGCCGTTGGCCGGGTTGTTGTGCTGCTCGGTGAAGTAGGCGTTGTCCCTCTCGGCCGCCAGCTTCTCAGCGAACTCCTCGCGGGCGGCCGTGGCCAGCTCCTCGTCGCCCTCCGAGGCGACGTAGACGAGTTCGGCGCCGAGTGCCTTCATGCCGCGCAGTTTGTCGGCGGCGGCGTGATGGTCGACGACGGCGGTGAAGGTGTAGCCGCGCTCGGCCGCGATGACGGCCAGGCCGAGGCCGGTGTTGCCGGAGGTGGACTCGACGATACGGCCGCCGGGGCGCAGCAGGCCGCGTTCCTCGGCGTCGAGGATCATCTATCGGGCCATGCGGATCTTCGCGGTGCCGGTCGGGTTGAACTGCTCGAGTTTGAGCAGCAGTCGGCTTCCGGTGTCGGTGCGGCACAGCTCGAAAAGTGGGGTATGGCCGATGAGGTCGGAGATGCGACTGACCACGGCGGGGCGCGAGAGCGCCTTGTCCATCGGATGGCTCCTGTGTTCGAGGGGAGAGAGTCAGGCGAGTGGATGGCGGTCGAGCCGCCAGCGGGTCGTGCCGCCGGCGGTGTCGAGGACGACCTTCGGGGGGAGCGGGAGTTCGTGGAAGGGGGACTCGTTGGAGTCCATCTGGTAGCCGGCGGTGTTGGGGTAGACCAGCAGGTCACCGGGGGCCGGGCGGGCGGGGAACCGCACCTTGCGCCAGGTGATCATGTCGGACTCCAGGCAGGTGGCACCGCCGATGCAGGCGGCGTACGGCTCACCCGGGGACGCGTGGGCGGGCAGCAGCACCGGATCCGGCAGGTACTCGCTGTTGAACCACTGCTCGGACAGGCTGAGACTGCTGCCGTCCACAGTGACGATGCCGTGTCCGGGCCGGTCCTTGACACCCTGGACGCGGAAGACCGTGCAGCCGGCCCGGTCCAGCAGCGCCCGGCCAGGTTCGAGGAGCAGCGTCACGCCCGCCTCACGCAGTCGCCCGGCGAGGCCGTCCGCAGCGAGGACCGCGCGCAAGGCGTCGGGGCCCGCCACTGGCGAGTGGTACGGGTAGAAGTCGGCCGGGGCGAAGGACTTGCCCGCGTGATAGTGCTCGGGCCGCTGGTCGCGCAGGAAGCGTTCCCAGTGCTCGGCGTCCGTGTAGTCGACGGCGAACCCGCCGCCGATGCTGATCCGGTCGGCGCGCAGGCCGAGCGTCCTCGCCTTGAGGCACAGTTCGACCAGTTCGGCGGCGAGTTCGGCGCGCATGAGGGGGTCGTAGCCGGAGAGGTGGAAGGAGAAGCCCTCCATCGTGAGTCCGGCGTCCCGGCACCGCACGAGAGCCGTCTCCAACTCCCCGCCGTCCAGCCCGAATCGGCTGTGCGGCTGGGAGGGCGGAAGGCGTCGGAGCAGTACCCGCGCAGGACGCCCGACCTCGATGACCCGTTCCAGCTCGTCGAGGGCGTCCACAGCGATCAGACAGCCCTGCAGCACGGCCACCCGCAGCAGCGCATCGGCCTTGGCAGGCCCGGTGACCACGACGTACTCGCCCCGCACGCCGTGCCCGAGCGCGTCCCGCAGCTCACCGGCGCTGGCCACGTCGACGCCCGTCCCGGACAGGGCGCACCGCTCGATCCATGCGGCGGCCTTGTTCGCCTTCTTCGCGTAGTACACGCGCCCCTCGACGCCGAACTCGTCGAGGACCGCCGTGAAGGCGGCGGCGTTGGCGTCGAAGCGGTCCGGCAGCAGTAGATGGAAGGGGCCGCCGAGCGCGTACGACAGCTCGTGCGGGAGCGAGCCGGCCAGGATCGCGTCGAGCTGTGGATCCGGGTGGGCCGGCAGCGGCGGGGCTGCCGTCGAATCGGTCACTGCCACAGCGACACCCGCGTTCCCAGCCCGTGCTCGATGGCGAGTTGCGCGAAACGGTGGCCGAGCGCGATGTCGGTGACGACCAGGCCGCTGTTGTACGCGAAGATCCGCTCGTCCCCCGAGCGCCGCCCCTCGGCCCGGCCCGCCAAAACCGCGGGGAACTCGGCGTCCACGGGCGGGAAGTCGCCGTCCGCGTCGGCCATGTCGGTGCCGGTGACTTTCATCTGCGCCTCGCTGGTGGCGATGACCCGGTCCGCCTGGTGCAGGGTCGAGGGGGCGATGCCGTGGCCGACCAGGATCGACAGGGCGCCCGGCTTCAGGTCGGCGGCCTCGACTGCGGCGGGCGTGTGCTGTCCGGCGGTGGCGACCACCACGTCGGCGTCGGCCGCGGCGGCCCGTACGTCGTCGACGACCTCCACCTCCCGGTCGGGGAAGTAGTGGTGGAGCCGTTCGCGGACGGCGGCGAGGCCGTCGGGGTGGGTGCCGTAGACCATGAGGCGGTCGAGGTCCGGCAGCGTGGTGAGCAGGAAGGGAAGCGCGAGGCGGCCTTGCGTTCCGGTGCCGATGACGAGGGCGCTGCGGGTGTCGGGCGCGGCGCATTCGCGGGCCAGCAGCGCCGAGACGGCCGGGGTGCGCAGCGAGCCGATGCGGCCGCAGTCCATCATCGCCACCGGCAGCCCGGTGACGTCGTCGTAGATGGTGAGGGTCGTGTAGTAGTGCTGCTCGTCGCGGGACTTGTCCAGTCCGTGCTTGTACGACGTCTTGATCGCGACGACCTCGCGGACCCCGTCGCGGCCGAGCATGGCGTACGAGACGGAGTGGCCGTCCTCGGGCTTGACGGTGAGCTTGCGCGGGTTGGCCGACTTGCCGTCCGCCAGAGTGCGGTACGCCTGCTCGACGACGCCGACCACGTCGTCGAGTGATATCTCGATGCCGGCGATGTCGCTGGTGCTGAGGATGCGCAGGGGCTTGTCGTCTGCGGATATGTCGGGCGGGGCGTTGTCCGTGCGTGCGGAAGTGCCGGTCACGGCTTTTCCCTTCGGATGGAGGGGATGCTGACGGGAGATCAGACGAGGGCCACGAGCGCGGACTGCCCGTAGCCGTGCTCGTCCGCCTCGGCCAAGGGCCGGCTGCGGCGGCCGAGGACGCGGACCGAGGCGCGCTTGAGCCAGCGGTCGGTGCCGTCGTAGCGGGCCTTGAACGGCACCCGGCCGTGCACGACCAGGTCGTTGTCGACGACCAGGACGTCGCCGGGCTCCAGGGCGACGGCGACCGAGACGCGTTCCAGTTCGGCGGTCAGCCGGTCGTAGGCGGCGCGGTAGTCGGCGGGGGCCTCGTCGAGCGGGGTGTAGGCGGGGTCGTAGCGCAGCGTCGGGCCGTTCGCGGTCTGCCACAAGGCGGGGATCTTCGGTGGCTCCTCGCCCGTGAAGGACTGGGCTTCGGCGTATGCGTCGTCGGGGAGGATCGGCAGCACCGGGCGGGACAGCAGCGCCGCGTCGTCCGCGCTGAGGCGGACCTTGCGGATGCTGGCGGCGGTAGTGGCGACGGCGTCGTGGTTGCGCATGCAGGCGAGCAGCAGCAGGTGGGCGCGGCCGGGGTGGAAGGCGTCCTCGGTGTGCGGGCTGAGCAGCACGGTGCTGCTCGCGCCGGTCTGCTCGGCCTCGTGGCCGGGCGAGGGCACGATGTTGTGCACGAACCGGCCTTCCTGCTGGCCCTCCCAGGCGATCGGGTGGCCCATGGCCGTGGCGAGCAGCAGGAGGATCACGTCCCAGGCGGCGGCGCGGTCGCCGGCCGTGGCCCAACTGTCGGGCGTGGGGCCGATTCCGTCGTCTTCGACGGGCAGGCCGCGCAGGACGTAGAGGCCGTCGTCCGTATCGACCGGGCGACAGGCTTGAAGAATCGTTTCATCGAGACGGGTGGCGGCCCTCGCCACCCGGCGGAGCAGCTCAGGCCGCGCGGCGGAACTGCCGAACTCGGCAAGGATCTTGTGGGCGGTATCGGTCAGCTCGTCGACGGCGTGCAGATCGAGCTGCCGTACGGGTGCGGCTCCCGTGGGCATGGCGCAGACATCCCTTTCGGGTGCGGGTGCGGGGTGCGGATGGAGCCCGGAACGCCGACCTGTGAGTTTCCTGTGGGCCGGCTGGGCGATCGCTGCCGAAACGTATCAGCCAGGGTTAGGTAAGGCAAGCCTTATTAGATCATTGCGTTTCCTCTTGAGACTGCGTGCCCCACGTGCGCTGATGTGTGCATCTGTACGCCCATTGACACCTCGACAGATCAAGAGGAAGGGCCTGTGCATGTCTTGCGCGCAGAGATTTCTTAGGGTAGGCACACCTAAGCAATCTGTCCCATGTGACTGGAACGAGGTCGTACGTGAACGTGAACAGACGCCAACTGCTGTGGGCCGGCGGCGGAATAGGTGCAGCCGCGCTGCTCGCCGCCTGCGGCGGCGGCGACGAGACCTCGGCCAAGTCACCGGCGAAGGCGAGCGAGAAGCCCCGGCGCGGTGGCACCCTCCGGGTCGGCGCGCTGGGCCGGGCTTCGGCCGTCACCCGTGACCCGCACGGCACCCAGGCCAACGAGAGCGACTACCTGGTCATCTCGCTGGTCTACGACACCCTCACCGTCCCCGGCACCAAGCCGAACACCGTTCCCCGCCTCGCCGCGAGCTGGCAGGCGTCCGACGACCTGAAGACCTGGCGCTTCACCCTCGCGAAGGGGGCGAAGTTCCACGACGGCACGCCGGTCTCCGCCGAGGACGTCGTGTGGTCGCTGAAGCGGCTGCGCAACACCCCTTCCGGCGCCTCGCGTCTGCCAGGCATCAAGCCGGAGAACATCAAGGCCGAGGGCGACGACACCGTGGTCCTGGTCTCCGACTACGCCAACGCCGAACTGCCGCAGCTGACACGCCTGACGACGTTCGTGCTGAAGAAGGACACGGCGGAGAAGGACCTCGGCAAGGCGCCCGGCACGGGCCCGTTCAAGCTGGACTGGTTCCGCTCCGGCAACGCACGCCTGGTCCGCAACGAGGACTGGTACGGCGGTGACGTGTACCTCGACGCCATCGAGGTGAAGATCTTCGAGAGCCCGCAGGCGATGGCCAACGCGCTGCTCGCCGGGCAGATCGACGTCGCCTCCAACGTCGGTGCGGTGGCGGCCCGTACGGCCGAGAAGCGCGAGGACATCCAGGTCGTGCGCCGCCCCAACGACATGGCGATGCCGATCGTCATGCGCACCACCGACGGACCGTTCGCGGACGCGAAGGTGCGCGAGGCTCTGCGGCTGGCCGTCGACCGTGAGGCCATGGTCAAGCAGGTGCTGTCCGGCTACGGCACCGTCGCCAACGACATCCTCGGCACCGGCGACCCTGCCTTTGCCAAGGGCATACCGCAGCGGGGGCGCGACCTGGCCAAGGCCAAGCAGCTGCTGAAGGAGGCCGGCTTCGACACGTCGAAGACGTATGAGCTGCTGACCACCGAGGACATCGCGGGTCTCGCAGAGTCGGCGACGCTGTTCGCCTCCCAGGTCCGAGAGGCCGGGGTCAAGGTGAAGGTGGTCAAGCAGGAGTCGGCCACGTTCTGGGACAAGACCTGGCTCAAGGGCGACCTGTACACCACCTACTGGGGCACCAACGACTCCGTGGTGTTCTTCGCCAGCAAGACCATGGTGTCCGACTCCGGGCAGAACGAGGCCGGTTGGAAGAACGCCGAGTTCGACGCCGCGTACAAGAAGGCGATGGCGACCAAGGACGCGGTGGCCCGCGCCAAGGTGCTGCAGGAACTGCAGCAGATCGAGTACGACGAGTCCGGCTACCTGCTGTGGGGCATGGCCGACGGCATCGATCTCGCGGGCGCGGCTGTGCGCAACCTGCCGACCCTGCCCGGCTACGGGCGCGTCCAGCTTGAGACTGCATGGCTGGCTCGCTGATACCCGCAGCGCGGAAGCCGGGCGGACCGGCCGGGGGCATCGGCCCCTGGCCGGTTCCGGCCGTCGTGCGCGCGGCCGGGCAGGTGGTCGGCGTGCTCGCGCGTCGGGTCCTGCTGCTGGCCGCACTGCTCGCCGTCGTCTTCGCCGCCGTCGAACTGCTCCCCGGTGACGCGGCCACCGCCACCTCCGAACGCGGGGAGAGTGCGGCCGACCTGGCCGAGCGCCGTCGTCTGCTCGGTCTGGACCGGCCCGTCCTGGAACGCTTCTGGGAGTGGATGACCGGGCTGCCCACCGGTGACCTCGGCACCTCCGCACGCGGCGAGTCCGTCGCCGACCTGCTCTCCCGCCCGTTCCCCAACACCCTGCTGCTCGGCGGACTCGCCTTGCTGGTCACCCTGGTGGCGTCCGTCGCGCTCGGCTGCTGGGCCGCCGCCAAGCCCGGCGGAGCCGTGGACCGGGGCGTCTCGGCGAGCGCCACCGGCATCCTCGCGCTGCCCGAGTTCGTCGTCGCGGTGGCCTTGGTGCTGGTCTTCGCCCTGTGGACCGACTGGCTGCCCGCGGTCACCCTCACCGACGCCGACGGCGCCCCCGCCTCCTGGGAGATGCTCGTCCTGCCCGTGCTCGCGCTGGCGATCCCGCAGATCGGCTGGAACACCCGGATCGTTCGAGCCGCCTTCGCCGACGAGGCCAAGGCGCCGCACATCGAGACCGCCGTCCTCGACGGCCTGCCCCGGCACCGGATCCTCACCCACCACCTGCTGCCCGGCGCGCTGCCCACCATCGCGGCCGGCATCGCCACCTCCACCGGCATGCTGCTGGGCGGCGCGGTCGTGGTGGAGACGATCTTCAACTACCCCGGCATCGGCTCCGTCCTCACCGGTGCGGTCGCCGACCGGGACAGCCCGGTCATCGCAGGCGTCGTCGCCGTCACCGGCGCCGTGATCACGGGGGTGCTGCTGCTCGCCGACCTCGTACGAGCCTGGGCTTCGGGAGGCCGGACATGACCGCAACGAACCGGCGACGGCGGGTCGCACTCCGGGTGCTCCCCGCCCTGCTGCTCACGGCCCTGGCCCTGGCCGGCCCCTGGCTCGTCCCGCACGCCGTCGACGCCCCGGTCACCGCGCCCTACGCGGAACCCGGCGGCGACGTCCCCCTCGGCGGCGACCAGTTGGGCCGGGACGTACTCAGCCGGGTCTTGGCCGGAGGACGTGAACTCGTCGTCACCTCACTCATCGTCGCCGTCCTGGTCACCGCGGTGGCCGCCGCGCTCGGCGCGGTCAGCGCTCTGCGCCCGGCCGTCGGACGCATCATCGAACGCACCGCCGACGTGCTGATGCTGCTGCCCGCCGTCCTCGGCATTCTCCTCGTCACCCTGTCCTGGCCGGACGGCGGACGACTCGCCGTCGTCGCCGCGTCTGTCGTCCTGGGCGTGCCCTACGCGGTGCGCCTGGTCGCCGGGGCCGCCGCGCCCGTGGCCGCCACCGGTTACGTCGAGGCGGCGGCCGTCGGCGGGGAACGGCTGTGGTACCTCGTGGTCAGGGAGGTGCTGCCCAACCTGCGGGCCACCCTGCTCGCGCTGTTCGGGCTGCGTTTCGTCGCCGCCGTCTACCTCGTCGCCACCGCCGGATTCCTCCAAGTCGGCCCCCAACCACCGGCCGCCGACTGGGCGTTGATGATCCGGGAGAACTCCGGCGGCATCGTCCTGAACCCCTGGGCCGTCCTCGCCCCCAGCGTCGCCATCGGCCTGCTCGCCATGAGCGTCAACCTGGCGGCCGCCGCCCTCGTCCCCTCGACCGGCCGGAAGGCGGTGCCCGCACTGTGAACCACATGCCCCACTGGTATTCCGACCCCCACGCGGCGGAGGGGGAAAGCGCGGTACGGGTCTCGGGCCTGACCGTCGCCGCCCCGAACGGCCGCCTCCTGCTGGACGGCGCCTACCTGGAACTGGCCCCCGGCCGCGTCACCGCCGTCATCGGCCCCTCCGGCTGCGGCAAGACGACGTTGCTGCGGGCCGTCGCGGGCGCCCTGCCTTCCGGCACCGAACGCACCGCCGGGACCGTCACCGTCCTCGGACAGGACCCCCTCACCCTGCCCGCCCCAGCCCTGCGCACCGTGCGCCGCCATCGCCTCGCCTACGTCGGCCAGGACCCCGGCTCCGCCCTCAACCCGCGCATGAAGGTGCGCCGTCTGCTCGCCGAAGTCGCCGTCGACGGGAGCCCCGAGGCGGTTCAGGCCCAACTGGCCGAAGTGCGGCTGCCCGTCGACGGCGGCCTGCCGGACCGCCGTATCGGCGGGCTGTCCGGTGGCCAGCAGCGCCGGGTGGCGCTCGCCCGGGCCCTGGCCCGCCGCCCCGCTGTTCTCCTCCTCGACGAGCCCACGGCCGGACTCGACCCGACGCTGCGCGACGAGATCGCTGACCTGCTGCGCCACCTCGCCGAGAGCCACCGGATCGCCGTCGGCCTGACCTGCCACGACCCCGACCTGGTGACCCGGCTGGCGGACGACGTGGTGGACCTGACCGGCCCGCGCCCGAAGGCGACCGTGCGGCCGGCCCGGACCGAGGCCGCCCGCACCCCGTCCGACGCCCCGCCCGTCCTCACCGCCTCCGCCCTGCACGCGGCCCATCTCCACCGCGGCCGCCGCGTCCCCGTGCTGCACGGCATCGACCTCATCCTCGACGCCGGCAGCAGCCTCGGCATCGTCGGCGCCTCCGGCTCCGGCAAGACGACCCTCCTGCGCACCCTGGTCGGCCTGCACCGCCCCACCGCCGGCACGGTCAGCCTGGACGCCACCCGCCTCGCCCCCGCAGCGCACCGCCGCTCCCGCGACCAGCGCCGCCGCCTCCAACTCGTACCGCAGGACCCCCTCGGCACCCTCAACCCCAGCCGCACCGTCGGAGCCGCCCTGCGCCGCCCGCTCCTGCTGCACCGCAGGGCCGGGCGGGCCGAGGCACCGGCACGCGTCCTGGAACTCCTGGACCAGGTCGGCCTGCCCGCCGCCTTCACCGACCACTACCCCCACGAGCTGTCCGGCGGACAGCGCCAACGCGTCGCCATAGCCCGCGCTCTGGCCGCCGACCCCGACGTGCTGATCTGCGACGAGGTCACCTCCGCGCTGGATGCGGACACCGCCGTCGCCGTGATGGACCTGCTGACAGAACTCCGCGACCGGCGCGGCCTGTCCCTCGTCCTGGTCAGCCACGACCTGCGGCTCGTCGCCGACCGCACGGAGTCGCTGCTCGTGTTGTCCGAAGGACATGTGGTCGAGTCCGGGCCCACCGCACGGCTGTTCACCTCACCGTCCCACCCCGTGACCGCGGCACTGGCCACGGGGATCCCGCTCGGCGGCTGACCCCCGGGGGGGGCCGAATCAGTCACCGCTGACACCCCTCCACGAGGCGGGCCTGTCAGCGGTGACTCTGACGTCGGCCTCCCTCCGGAACGCCCAACGGGGCCCTGCGACAAGGCACGGTGAACAGGCCCCCGTCCGGCCGCCGGACGCCGCGCAGTCGGTCCCGCTACGCCTCAACCGGCGACACGACGCCCTGTGTTGCCCCTGTGCGACTCTTTCAAGGTGAGGGCCATGATCATGTCGGCCTCCGCCCTGCTCCCGGTGAACCCGCTCCTGGGCATCGCCCTCGCAGTGCTGCTCACCGCGGGCGCCGCGGTGGCGGCGCTGGCCCGGCTCGGGCACACCCGGGCGATCGTCACCGCAGGAATCCGGGCCACCGTGCAGCTGGCCGCGGTCGCAATCGCCATCGGCTGGGCGCTTCGCTCGCGCCCACTGCTCTTCGCCTTCCTCGCCGTGATGTTCGCCGTAGCGACGTGGACGGCCGGCCGCCACATCACCAGCAACCACACCTGGTGGTGGGCCGCCGTAGCGATCGGCGCCGCCGTGTTCCCGGTCGTACTGCTGCTCCTGGCCATCGGACTGCTCCCCGTCAAGGGCATCGCCCTCGTCCCCATCACCGGCATTTTCATCGGCGGCGCACTGACCGCGACGGTACTCGCCCGACGACGCGCGCTGGAAGAGCTCGAGACACGGCACGGGGAGGTCGAAGCAGCGCTGTCCATCGGGCTCCTGGACCGGGAAGCCCGGCTGGAGATAGCCCGGACGTCGGCGGCCGGGGCGCTGATCCCGGCACTCGACCAGACCAGGACGGTCGGGCTGGTCACCCTGCCAGGCGCGTTCATCGGCATGCTCCTCGGCGGCGCATCACCCCTGCTGGCCGGTGCAGTGCAGCTGTTCGTCCTGGTCGCGTTGATGGCAGTGGAGGCGGCAGCAATCGCGGTCGTACTGGAGCTTGTGGCTCGCAACAAGATCAGCAGACCTCCGCGGGGCGCATGACTCACTTCATCGTGATGATCTTGCCCGGCGCATACGCCTGCCGGTCGCGGCTGCCTTCAGAAACAGCGTCACCGAGGCGGTCGTCGCGCTCAGCGCTGGGGCGGCCGCCCCCTCCTCCGCGCTGATCGGTTTCGGTCCCGACTCGGTCGTCGACTCCGCGGCGGCCGTCGCCGACTCCAAGCAGACCCGGCAAACCCGCTGTTCGGCCTGGTCCTGAACGCAGCGCTGGGCTGGTCGTGGTCCGGCCCGATCCCCACCCTCGCCATACGGGACCCTCACCGTACGACGCTGGACCGGCCTGCGAATGTCGTATCAGCGTCAGCCAGCGCCTGCGCCTGCCGTCCTCCCGAGATTCTTGTCTGCCGACTTCCGCTTGCGTGCCGGGAACTGACGGCCGGTCGGTTCGGGCGCGCCAGCTGGATCAGCAGCACGGCAGCGGCAAAGGTCGTGGGCGCGGTGACCGCCCCCGAGATTTGCAACCCGCGAACGAACCCGTCCGCGAAACCCTCAGTTCCGGGCCGGCACCGGCACTGGTGGCGACGATGAGCCCCAGGACGGCGCCCCCGTGCGGTGGCTTGCGGCGCCCGGGAGATCGACGAGCTCGCCGTCCGTCCCGCCATGTGCGGCACCGGCCTCGCGGGCCGGCTGCTGGAGGTGGTCGCCTCGGACGCGCCCAAGGCCCGCTCCTGGCTGCTAACCTCCGTCCGGTTGGGGCGGGCCATGTCCTTCTATCGCCGCCACGGCTGCAGGAAGACGGCGATTCCCTTGCCTTCAGGGGAGGGTGGGTTACCGGTTGCCTGGGTCGGCCCGCACCACCCGGCCCGCACCGCCGCCACCCTCCCGGACTGACGCGCGAACGTCCTGGGTAACCCTCCTAGCGCGAATGGGCGAGGCGGTGAGCAGGCAGCCGCAAGGCGACCGTCCCGGGTTGCATTCAGCAAGGTTCCGCCTGAGGCGGCCGATGCCTGGAAGCACACCCGCACTGGCGCCGCCTTCATAGCGGCTGCCACCCTGCGGGTGTAGCGTCGTAAGCCAGCAGTCGTGGTTCCGAAGTCCCGTTCGCCCGTGATCGCCATCACGGGCGTTCTTGCGTTTCAGCGCCTCTCCGGACCAGGGCGATCACCTCCCGGGCACGCAGGGTGCGGGCCCGGTTTCCCTCGAAGGAGACAGTCATGGCCAAGGGCACGGTCAAGTGGTTCAACAGCGAGAAGGGCTTCGGCTTCATCGAGCAGGAGGGCGGCGGCCCCGACGTCTTCGCCCACTACTCCAACATCGCCGCCCAGGGTTTCCGCGAGCTGCAGGAGGGCCAGACAGTCGAGTTCGACGTCACCCAGGGCCAGAAGGGCCCGCAGGCGGAGAACATTCGCCCTGTCTGATCCCGCTGTTGCGGCAAGGCCCGGCGTTCCGGGCTTCAGGACGTCGGCCTTGCCGCCTGCCGTAATCGTCAGCAGGCCGGGAGCACCTTAGCGTCTTCAGCCCCCAGGCGCTGCTCCCTGCAGCCTGACCGGACCAGAGCGCTCGTCCTTGGCTATTTGGGCATAACCATCCCCTGGTCCGTCACGTAGTAGTCGCCCATACACGTCGGGAACGCCGAACTGTCCCCAGCGGGCCCGCGCATCTGGTCCGAGGTGCAGAACTTGAAGAGAATCTGCTGCTTCTGCTGGTACGTCAGTCCGGCGGGCTGGTCGTTCTGTGACTGCACCTGATTCGAGGACGACGGCGAAGGACTGTCCGTACTGTCCTGGGCGCTTCCGATCAAGGCGCCTACGACGAACGCTGCAGCAGAAGCGACGACAGCCACCTGGACCACTGGCCGCTTCCACCAGGGCAGCTCCAGTCTCGCCAGGATGCGCTGGTACTCCGGGTCACTGTCGTATTCGTCTCGCCACCGGTACCGCACCCGTTTCACGGCTACCCCCTCACAGCTCGACCGGCATTCCCTCCTGCACGAGGAGCCGGGCGACACAGGTTAACCACGAGACATGCATGGATTCTGCACAGAGGTCGTAATCGTGACCTCAGCATTCGAGACGGTGTGTACCCCGGCCAAGGCAGGGCGCTTACTCTGGCCATGGCCACCACCTGAACACCACAAAACGGGCCGGCGGCGGCTAACCGCGCCGCAGGGTCCGAGCCGGGGGTAACGGCGACACGGCCTGCACCCACGCAGACCGACGCGCTCACCTGGAGACGTTCGGACGTGGAGGTGTGCCGGCCGAAGGCATTCCGGCTGCCCGGTCCGGGTCCTCTGTCGGTTTTCCGGGACCGCAGGTGAAGGTCACACGGAAGCGCGCCGGGGCCGCCTCGCTGTGGCTCGCTGGTATCGACAGTTGCCATGTCGCCGCCGTATGTCCATGGCCTGGCCAGCTCACTAGCCCACTACCGCTGACGCCAGTCCAGCCCATCAGTGAACAGGGACCTGGTCGTCGTCGGCGCCGGCATTGTCGGCGCATCGGTGGCCTATCACGCCGCCCGGGCGGGCGCCAACGTGACCTTGGTCGACGCCGGGCGGCCAGGCGCCGGCGTGACGGCGGACTCGTTCGCCTGGATCGGATCGTCCGGCGTGCTCAAAGTCCCGGCCGCCGGGCTGCGGGCCACCGCGACGGCGGAGTACCACCGACTCGGGGCCGAGTTGCCGGGACTCCCGGTGACCTGGTCCGGCTCGCTGAGCTGGAACAGGCAGGACAGTGCGCCGGACGCCGGGCCCGGGCAGACGATCGTGGACGCGGCCACCGTGGCGACGCTCGAGCCCGCCGTTCGGCAGCCTCCACAGTGGGCTGTCTGGGCGCCGGGGGACGGCGCTGTCGACTCGGTGGGCGTGACCGAGCGGCTGGTCGAGGCCGCTCGCACCCATGGAGCCCGGGTACATCTGGACACGCCGGTTACCGCGCTCCGCCGGGACACGGCGGGCCGGATCGCCGGGGTTGATACGACAGCAGGGCCCCTCTCCGGTGCGACGGTGGTGCTGGCGGCCGGAGTCGCCACGGCCGCGCTGGGCGCGCCGCTCGGCGTGCGCGTCCCGGTCGAACCGTCGCCGTCGCCGCTGTTCCGGCTCAGCGCCCCGGCCGGTCTGGTCCGCACCGTGGTCAACACCGAGGACTTCGATCTTCGGCAGGTCGCCGCGGACCGGCTGATCGCCGCCGCGGACTCGCCCGAACGGACCCTTGCCGCCGTCCGGTCCACTTTCCATGGCGCCGGGAGCGTCGAGCTGCTCAGTACCCGACGCGGAGTGCGCCCCATGCCGGCCGACGGCGAGCCGATCGTCGGCCCGGTCGCCGAGGTCCCCGGCCTCTACTTGGCGGTGATGCACTCGGCGGTCACGCTCGCCGCAGCCGTGGGCCGCCTGGTCGCACGGGAGTTGGTCGACGGAACCGTTGAGTCGGCTCTGTCAGGCTGCCGCCCAGATCGCTTCTCATCGTGAGGCACTCCCTGCGCTCCGAGCAGTCGGCCTTCCAGCACGTCTCGCTCCCCAGGGACTGTCCGTCGATCTTCAGGTTCCACCAGTCGCGCCACTCGGCGACCCGAAGCCGCCGACGTCCAGAATCCCCGCGAGTCGCCTCCTCGGCCGGTGCCGGCGAACGTGCGGCCACGCGTGTCGATCGCGCGTAGGTCTCCGATGAGATCGGCCAAGTCGCGGGCAGACGCAGACGATTCACCTGGGCCCTCGTCGGCGGCCACGATCCCGGGCAGCCACGGCAACGGGGCTGTTCAGATCAGAGGGCGCGGAACGTATGCGGCCCGCACCCGTACGAGGTCCGCCGCTCCGTGGGCCGGCCGGCACATCGCCCTGGCCATGCCCGGCTGGAGTGTCAGTCGAGTACGGCACGCCCCTCGGCGATGATGGCCGCGAGTTCCTCGACCTCCCCTTCGGTGAGGGGCGTCAGCGGCGGACGGACCGGACCGGCCTTGACGCCGGAGAGGGTCACGCCCGCCTTCACCAGCGACACGGCGTATCCCGGCACCCGTCGGCGCAGTCGGACCAGGGGATGGAAGAAGGTCCGCTGGAGCGCGTCGATCCGTGTCTGGTCGCCCTCCTCGATCGCGCGGTGGAAGGCGAGGGAGATGTCCGGTGCGAAGGCGAAGGCGGCCGAGGAGTACAGCTCGACGCCCAGTGCGCGGTAGGCCTGTTGGCTCGCCTCGGCTGTGGGCATGCCGTTGAAGAACTGGAAGCTCTTGCCGGATGCGCTCAGCGCGTCCCGTACGGCGGGGACGATCCGTGCGACGAGGTCGAGGTCCCCGGTGCCGTCCTTCAGGCCCGTCACGGTCGGCAGTTGGGCCACCTCCGCCGCCGAAGCCTCGTCGAAGCGGGCGTTCGCCCGGCTGTAGACGATCACCGGAAGATCCGTCTCCTGGCCTACCGCACGGGCGTAGGCGACGAGCCCCGCGGCGGGCGACTCGACCAGGTAGGGCGGCATGAGCAGGAGGCCGTCCGCGCCGGCCTCGGCCGCGGCGCGGGCGAACTGCCGGGCCAGACCCAGCGCGCCCCCGGCTCCGGCGTACACCGGGACGCGTCCCGCCGCCGCGTCGACGGCGGTCCGCACGACCGCGGCGTACTCCTCGCGGTCCAGGGCGTGGAACTCGCCGGTGCCGCAGGCGACGAACACGCCGCCCGGTCCGGCGTCGACCCCCACCGTGACGTGCTGGTGCAGGGCATCGAGGTCGAGGTCACCGGTGGTGGTGAAGGGGGTGACGGGGAAGAAGAGAACGCCTTCGAGCACGAGTGGATTCCTAACGGGTCGGGGTGGGGGCGGGGTTGGCTGTCGGACGGCCGTCGTCCACGGCTTGGTGATCAGCGGCGTGCACTACGTTGACGAGCGGATCTCCTCGTCGCAGACGACCGATGTTGTCGGCGATCTCCGCCGCGCGCGCGGCGAAGGTGTCGGTGGTGTGACCCGAGTGGTGCGGAGTCATGAGCACGTTGGGCAGTTCGTGGAAGGGCAGTCGGCTCGGTGCCTGGGGCGGGCCGCACCACCACACGTCCAGCGCGGCGCCGCCGATGACGCCGGAGCGCAGTGCCTCGTACAGCGCCTCCTCCTGCACCACCGGCCCCCGCGCCACGTTGACCAGCAGTGACCCGGGTCCCATGGCCGCCAGTTCGGCCGTACCGATCAGCCCGCGGGTGGCGGGGCCCAGGGGGACCGTGACCACCACGACGTCGGACTCGGTGAGGAGTTCGAGCAGCCGGTCCATCCCGCCGACCCAGTCGGGTCGCAGGTCGGCCGGGAACGGGGCGGAGGGGTCGCGCCGCACGGCGCGCACCCGCAGGCCGGCCGCCTGGCACAGCCGGGCGACCTCGGTGCCGGTCTCGCCGAATCCGATGATCCCCATACGGCGGCCTGGCAGCGTCGTCCCGAAGGGGAGGCCGGGGTCCACGGCCACATTGCGCCAGCGCCCCTCGCGCAGGGCGCGCTCGGCGCCCAGCACGTCGCGGGAGAGCATGAGGACGGACATGAGCACGTACTCGGCGATGGAGCGGCCGTGGTGGTGGGTAGTGGCCACCGTGACCTTGGGGCCGAGCGCGGCCAGCGGGATGCCGTCGTAGCCGGCGCCGACGACGTGGACGAGCCGTAACCGCGCGGCCCGCCGGGCGTCCTCGGCGCGCAGTGTCGAGCCGACGTAGACCTCGACGTCCGGGAGGGCCTCGGAGCGGCGCGCCGCGTCCCAGTCGCAGGCGTCCAGCCAGTCGTGGCTGCCCTCCGTACGCGCCTTGAGCGGCTCGTGGAACCGGCTCAGGATGCGGTGGTTGAGCATGATGCGCACGAGGGGGTCACCACCGGGGGTCCGAGCGAGAAGGACTTGCCATGTTGCCGTCCTCATACATAGTCAGCGTTCTCATATGTAGACACTCAGTTGTACGCAAGGGTGTGTGGTGGTGTCAATGAGCAGGCGGCGCCTCCGGTGCGGGGTGAGCAGGATCGTCCGAATGTCTTGACGCTGCCACGGCACCGGTTTAGCTTCGGCGTTCACAGATGCAGACCAAGTACGCAAGTGTAGACAGCTCAGCACTTCCCCGGAGACACGCGACGATGAAGTCCTCCGCTTTATCCACCCAGCGCGCCGCACCGCCACGGCCCCGCACGACGAGCGCGATGCTGCTGGCGGGCGTCCTGCTCGCGTCCAGCGGGTGCGCCGTGGCCAACAGCGCGGGTGGCGACACCGGCCGCGCCGACGGCCGCACCTTACGGGTGGTGCTCACCCAGGAACCGCCGACCCTGGAACCCTGTGAGGCGTCACTGACCGGCACGGGCGTCGTCGTCCGGTCCAACATCACCGAACCCCTGGTCGAACGCGATCCCACGTCCGGGAAACTGAACCCCCTGCTGGCGACCGGCTGGAAGCAGACCGCGCCCCGCACCTGGACCTTCGACATCCGCTCCGGGGTGACCTTCCAGAACGGCGCCCCCTTCACCGCCGAAGACGCCGCCTTCTCCATCGACCGGGCCGTCAACTCCGACCTCGCCTGCAACGTGGAGGGCTACGTGTTCGGCGACGAGGACCTCGAGGTGAAGGCGGTGAACGACGACCGCCTGACCGTGACCACCGAGAAACCGGACCCCATCCTGCCGTTACGCCTGAGCTTCGTTGAGGTCGTGCCCCGCACGACCTCCACGAAGGCCAAGGTCCGGGTCCCGATCGGCACCGGCCCCTTCGCCGTCCGCTCCTGGCAGCCCGGCGCGGCGATCTCCCTCGACCGCTTCGACGACTACTGGGGCAAGGCCCCCGACTTCGCACGGGCCCGCTATGTGTGGCGCAGCGACGCCAGTGTCCGCGCCGCCATGATCGACAAGGGCGAGGCGGAGATCGCCGTCGCGCTGGATCCGATGGAGGCGGAGAAGGACACGACGGTCGCCTACCCCAACAACGAGACGACCGCCCTGCGGCTGGACGGCCGCGAGGCCCCGCTCGACGACATCCGGGTGCGCCGGGCGATCGACCTGGCGGTGGACCGCGACGGCATCATCGACGCCCTCCTCGGCGGTCTCGCCGAACCGGCCGGCCAGCTGGTGCCGCCCGGAGTGGTGGGGCACAACGACGCGATCGAACCGCCCCGGCAGAACGTCGCGAAGGCCCGCGCCCTGGTGCGGGAGGCGACCGCGGACGGAGTGCCGACCGACCGGCAGATCACGCTGGTGGCCCGCAACGGCATGTTCGCCGGAGTGTCGGAGACGGCCGAGGCCCTCCAGTACCAGATGCAGGAGATCGGACTGAACGTACGGGTCCGGATGGCCGACACCGCCACCCAGCTCCAGTACCAACTCCGCCCGCTGCCCAAGAACGTCGGCCCCATCGCCCTGCTGATCATGCACGGCAACCAGGCCGGTGACGCGGCCTTCACCACCAGCCAGTACCTGCTGAGCGACGGCCCGCAGTCCACGTTCGGCACCGAGGCTCTCGACCGGCGCATCGCCGCGGCGGGCGCGCTGTCCGGCGAGAAGCGTCAGGACGCCTTCGCCGGCCTGCTCACCGAGCAGAACGAGTCCGTCGTCCAGTACGCCCATATCGCCCACATGAACGGACTGCTCGGCCTGTCACGGTCGATCCGGTACGAACCGAATTCCGCCACCGGAGACGAAATGCGGCTGGCCGAGGTCCGCTCGGCCAAGGTCGGCTCGGCCAAGGGGGCGAAGCGCTGACATGATCCCTTTCCTGCGCAAACGCGTACTCTCCAGTGCCGTCCCCCTGGTCTGCGTCGTCCTGGGCGTGTTCTTCCTGGCCCGGATGACCGGCGACCCCGTCGACCTCTATCTCCCGCTGAGCGCCACTCCCGAGCAGCGAGCGGAGTTCTCCGCCGCGCAGGGCTTCGACCTGTCGATCCCGGCGCAGTTGTGGAACTACCTCGTCGACGCCGCACACCTGGACTTCGGCACCTCGCTGCGCACCGGCGAGTCGGCGGGCTCGATGGTGCTCGACGCGTTTCCCGTGACCCTTCAACTCGCCGGTGTGACCATGCTGCTGGCGATCACCGGAGCCGTACTGGTCGGCAGCCTCGCCGCCTACCGCCCCAACTCCCTGATCGACAGGATCGCCAGCCTGCTGTCGATGACGGCCGCCAGCATCCCCGACTTCTGGTTCGCCATCATGGGCGTACTGGTCTTCGGCGTGAGCCTCGGGTGGCTGCCGACCTCGGGCACGCTCGGCGGCCCCGAGATATGGGTCCTGCCCATCGCGACCCTGCTGATCCGCCCCTTCGGCGTACTGGTCCAGGTGGTGCGCGGCAGCATGGTCAGCGCGTTGTCCGCGCCCTACGTCAAGATCGCCCGGAGCAAGGGCGCCACGCCCCGGCGCATGGTCTTCGGGCACGCCCTGCGCAACGCCGCGACACCGGTCCTGACCGTCGCGGGCGACCTGACGGTGGGCCTGGTCAACGGCGCGGTGATCGTCGAGACGATCTTCGGCTGGCCCGGCATCGGCAAGCTCATGATCGACTCCATCCTCCAGCGCGACTTCGCGGTCCTCCAGGCAGCCGTGCTCCTGACCGCCGTGACGATCTTCGCGCTGAACATCCTCGTCGACGTCTGCCACGCGCTGACCGACCCCCGAGTGCGACAGGCGGTGCCGGCGTGAGCGAAGCAACCAGCACGACCCGAGAAGAGACCGACGTCCCGGAGGAAGCCACCCCCGCCCACCACCGGCAACCTCGCCTGTGGCGGATGCTCGGCCGGGACCGGGCCGCGGCCGTCGGGGCCGTCATCCTCACCGTCGTAGCCCTCGTGGCCGTCTTCGGCCGGCTGTTCATCGGCGACCGCGCGCAACGCCAGGACCTGGACGCCTCCCTGCGACCACCGTCCCTGAGCGAGGGGATGTACGGACTGCTCGGCACCGACGTCCTGGGGCGCAGCATGGTGGCCCGGCTGATCGAGGCGGCGGCGACGACGCTGTCCGTGGCCGTCCCGGCGGTGCTGTGCTCGCTGGCGATCGGCTCGGCCCTCGGGCTGTGGGCCGGCTACCACGGAGGGCGCCGCGAGAGCGTGGCGATGCGCCTCGCCGACGTGATCCTCAGCTTCCCCTCGCTGCTGATCGCGGTGGTCGTGCTGTACGTCTTCTCGCCCAGCGCGCTGAACCTCGTACTGATCCTGGCCGTGACCCGGATACCGGTGTACCTGCGCACCGCGCGGGCCGAGGCGGCGGAGCTGCGCAGCCGGCTGTTCGTCGACGCGGCCCGGACCTTCGGCACACCCGGCCGGGTGATCATCTACCGGCACCTCCTGCCGATCGCCCTGCCGACCCTGCTCACCGTCGCCACCCTCGACTTCTGCTTCGTGATGCTCACCGAGTCGTCGCTGAGCTTCCTGGGCATCGGCATCCAGCCCCCGGACGTCAGTTGGGGCCTGATGGTCGCCCAGGGACGGCAGTACCTCCAGACCGCGTGGTGGATCACCGTGCTGCCGGGACTGGCCATCGTGCTCACCACCGTGTCCGCGACGGTGCTCGCCGCCTGGGCCCGCATCGCCACCGACCCCGCCCAGCGCTGGCGCCTGAGGCTGCCCAAGAAGCGCCGGGCCGTCTCGGCCGCCGTTCCTCCGGAGATGATCCCGTGACCAGCAAGACCGCTTCCGCCCCGACCGCCACGGACGCCCCCGCCCTGGAGGTCGAGGGACTGTGCGTGGACCTGAGCACGCCCTCCGGGACAGTACGCGCCGTCGACGGCGTCAGCTTCAGCGTCCGCCGCGGCCGCACGCTGGCCCTGCTGGGCGAGTCCGGTTGCGGCAAGTCGATGACGGCGCTGTCCGTGGTCGGTCTGCTGGACCCCGCGGCGGCGGTCACCGGCGGTGCCGTCCGGATCCGGGGCGACGACACCCTCCGCATGAGCCCCGCGGAGCGCCGCAAGCTGGCCGGCCCGGTCCTGTCGATCGTCTTCCAGGACGCCCTGACCGCCCTCAACCCGGTGCAGCCGGTGGGCCGGCAGATCGGCGAGCCCTTCCGCATCCACCAGGGACTGTCCCGGCGCCGGGCCCAGGAGAAGGCGATCGAGCTGATGACGCGGGTGGGCATCCCCGAGCCGAGGCAACGGGCCCGGTCCTATCCCCACCAGTTCTCCGGCGGTATGCGGCAGCGGCTGCTCATCGCGATGGCCGTCGCCCTCGCACCCGACGTGCTCATCGCCGACGAACCCACCACCGCCCTCGACGTGACCGTGCAGGCGCAGATCATGCGGCTGCTGCGGGACCTCCAGGACGAGCGGGACATGGCACTCGTCCTGATCACCCACGATCTGGCCGTGGTCGCCCAGCGCGCCGACGACGTGGTCGTGATGTACGCCGGCACGGTCGTGGAGAACGGACCGGTGCACGACGTCTTCTCCACACCCCGCCACCCCTACACCCGGGGGCTGCTCGACTCGGTGCCCGAGGGCAGCGTGCGCGGACGCCCGTTGCCCGCCGTTCCCGGCAACCCGCCCGAGCTGAGCGCGGTGCCGCCCGGCTGCGTCTTCCAGGCCCGTTGCCCGCTGGTGCGCGAGCGCTGTGTCCAGGAGCGGCCGTCGCTGCGTCCGTCGGGCGACTCTCGCCTCGCCGCCTGCCACTTCTCCGAGGAGCTCGACCGTGTCTGAGTCCCGCGCCACCACCGCCGACCCCGGGCCCCGGGCGGACGGTGCCGAGGAGAGCCCGCCGCTGCTGGAGGTACGGGGAGTCACGAAGACGTTCGGCAGCGGCCGGCGCCGGCTGACCGCCCTGGACGGGGTGGACGTACGGATCGGCCGGGGCGAGACCCTCGGGCTCGTCGGCGAATCGGGCTGCGGCAAGTCCACCCTGGCCCGGGTGCTGCTCGGGCTGGAGCGACCGGACTCCGGCACCGTGCGGTTCGACGGAACCGACCCCTTCGCGCTGCGCGGCAAGGAGCTGCTGGCCTGGCGCCGGCGGGTGCAGATGGTCTTCCAGGATCCCTTCGCCTCGCTCAACGCGCGCATGTCCGCCGCCGATCTGATCGGCGAACCCTGGCGCACGCACAAAGACGTCGTACCGGGCGCGAAGGCCCGCGAGAAGCGGGTCCGCGAACTCCTCGACCTGGTCGGGCTGCGGGAGAGCGACGCCCACCGCTACCCGGGCGAGTTCTCCGGCGGCCAGCGCCAGCGCATCGGCATCGCCCGCGCGCTCGCCCTGGACCCCGATCTCATCGTCTGCGACGAACCCGTCTCCGCCCTCGACCTGTCGGTGCAGGCGCAGGTCCTGAACGTACTCTCCGACCTGCGCACGCGCCTCGGTGTCACCTACCTGTTCATCTCCCACGACCTGTCCGTGGTCCGCTACATCTCCGACCGGGTCACCGTGATGTACCTGGGCAAGGTCGTCGAACACGGGGACACGGAGGACGTCTTCGAACAGCCCCGGCATCCCTATACGGCCGCGCTGATGTCGGCCGCGCCCGTCCTCGGCACCGGCCGGGACGCCCGCCGGGACACCCGCCAGGAGATCCAGCTCCAGGGGGAGATCCCCCCCTTCGACATCCCCTCCGGGTGCCGCTTCCGCACCCGGTGCTGGCGTGCCGAGGACCGGTGCGCGACCCAAGTACCGCCGGTCGTCGTGCGGGAGAGGGCGGACGGGGCCGAACCCCATACGGCTCTGTGTCACTTCCCGCTGGAGGCGGGGTCCGTGGGGGGCTGACTTTGCTCGGTGAGGGACTCCAGAATGCCGCGAGTCTCCTCCGCGCTCTCGGTCGGCATCCCGGACTCGAAGATCAACGGGCGAGCCGTTTGCCGCCGCGCACCACGTGCACCCGGCCCGCCGCCCAGTCCGCCTCCACCACCGCCAGCCGGTCCTTGAGGGTATGCAGGCGGCGGGACTTGGCATGCCACTCGCCGCGCGAGGCATACCCGCGCACCAGCCCTTCCCGCTTGTCAGCCTTGGAGCCCAGCGGCCCGGCCAGCCGCGCCTCGACCGACGCGATCTGCCCCCGCAGCCAGGCCATGCGGGCGGCCTGCCCGCGCCTCGCCAGCGCCCACTGATCATGGTTGGCCTTGGTGATACTGCCCGCCCAGCGCGCCGACGACCTCCCGGTCAGCTCCCGCTTGCGCACCGCCCACCCGCTGCCATCGTGCGTCACCCCCTGCCGGGACCGCTCCGCGAGATCACCCGCTGCCAGCGACCCCAGAAGCTTCCCGACCTCAGCCAGCACGGCCGCATCCGCCGCCGACAGCCGCAGCCGGTCCCGCACTGCCACCCCGGCCGGACCGGGCACCACGAACGACGCCGCCAACTCCCGCAACCCACCCACCCCTTCACCCCCGCCCACGACTCGAAGACCCCCTGTCACCGCATCAACGAGCACCATCCACAAAGGTCACACGTTCGCTCCAGGAACTCCCGTTCCCCTCGGAAAGCCACGCCCCGAACACACGCGTGACAGAAGAGGCCACCCCCGACACACCGCCGACGACCAGCCCCACACACACGGCCCCGACGCTCACTCACACTCACCCAAAGTCACTACCGCTCACTACATCGGCAACAGTTCCCAACCCCTCACAACAGTCTGCGCGTCAGACGCATGGCCACCGCCCCGTACATCACTCCGAACACCAGGGAGACCAGCAGAGCCAGCACCGGGGAATGGTCACGCAGGTAGGGGTAGACATGGAAGTGCGTCAGGTAGATGTACAGCGAGCTGCCCGCCAGTACGCCCGCCAGCCGGTTGACCGGGTCCACGCTGGGCAGGGCCGGGATCCACAGCAGTAGCAGCAGTCCGCCCACGACGACCGAGGTCCGCAGGGACTGTCCGGCGGGGAACAACCCCGGCACGGTGACCAGCGCGACAGCGGACAGCAGCAGCCGATGCGCCGTCGTACGGGCCCGGGCCGCCGCCCAGCCCAGCGCGAACAGGAAGAAGACGACGGTGGGGCTGAGGTGGTGACGGGTGTGTGCGAGGTCCCAGGGGTCGTAGCGTCCGACCAGTCCCAGGGCGACCAGGGCCAGGGCGAAGCCGAACGGGCCGCGCCGCTCCGCGCGGTCGAGCAGCGGGACCGCCAGCAGCGCCGCGAGGCCGGTCAGGAAGTAGACCAGTGCCTCGACGAACCAGTACCGCCACTCCGGGTCCGAATTGTCCTGTGCGAAAAGGCTGTTGGCCAGCACGAGGTTGGCCAGGTCGTATTCGCGGGTCAGCACCAGCGCGAAGGTGATCCACACGATGCTCGGCAGGGCGATGCGCGCGATGCTGCGCCGCAGTCCGCGCAGGCGCTGGGGGCGTTCGTGTGCGGTGAGGTGGAAGCGGGCGAAGTTGAAGCCGGCGACGCCGAGCAGTACGTGGGCGCCGCCCTGGACGGCGAAGACGGGGATGTGCGAGCCGACGATCAGGACGATGCCGATCGCGCGCAGGGCGATTCCGGTTTCCAGGGTGCGCCGGGGCCCGCGCTTTCGGCCCGGGCGCCGTGCCGCGTCGAGGCCACGCAGCTCCCTGATCGGTGTGGTGTGCCAGTCGGCGGGAAGCGTGCCCAGCGCCTGCTCCAGCCGCAGTGACATCTCGACGTAGGAGAGCGAGTCGCCACCCAGGCCGACGAAGCTGCTGTCCTCGGTGACGTCGGCCCGGTCGAGGATCTCGGTGTAGAGGACGCGGAGGTCGGTGGTGGTGCCGTCCCCGGGCGGCGGTGCCTGCGACTCGCGTGCCAGTCGCCGTACGGCCTCGTAGTCGGGCTTGCCCGAGGCGAGCCGCGGGAGTTCGGGCACCGTCCGCACGCGGATCGCGCGGGGAGGCAGACCGCAACCGTCCGCCACGAGGCGCCGGATGCCTGCCGTGTCGACGCCCTCGGGCCGGATCGCCAGCACGGCCAGCGCGTCGTCGTCGCCCGCGCAGGACGCACGTATGCCGTGCTCCCCCAGGATCGTCTCGACGCGCTGCGGGTCTATCCGCAGGCCCAGGATCTTGGCGAACCGGCTGCGGCGCCCCACGATCTCGTACAGCCCGTCGGGGGCGCGGCGGGCGATGTCTCCGGTGTGCAGCTCCTCGACGGTCCGTCCCCGTGCGAGGTCCGCCGCGCTCTCGGCGTACCCGAGCATGACGTTCGGGCCCGAGTAGACCAGTTCGCCGGTGTCCGGCTCGTCGATGCCGTCCACCGGTCGGATCCGGAAGGAGCCGCCGGGTATCGGTACTCCGACGGCCTGCGGGCGCTCGGCCGCGAGCGCCGGGGGCAGATATCCCATGCGGGCCGTCGCCTCCGTCTGCCCGTACATCACGAACAGCTCCCAGCCCGCGCGGCGACCCGACTCGGCGTAGTGGGCGACCCGTTCGGGCGCCAGACGGCCCCCGGCCTGGGTGACGTACCGCAGGTGGGGCAGCCGCATGCGCGCGAAGCCGACGCGGTCGAGGAGGTCGAAGGTGTACGGCACCCCGGCGAGGGAGGTGCCGCGGGCGGCGCGGAACTCCGTCCAGAAGCCGGCGTCGGCCACCGACCGTTCGGTGAGGATCAGCCCGGCGCCGCGCAGCAGGTGACTGTGGATGACGGACAGGCCGTAGCAGTAGTGCATGGGCAGGGTCGTCGCCGCGCGGTCGGTGTCGCGGATGTTCAGGTACGTGGCGATGGACTCGGCGTTGGCCTGGAGGTTCTCGGCGGAGAGCCGGACCAGCTTGGGGGATCCCGTCGAACCGGAGGTGCTGAGCAGCAGCGCCAGGTCCGGGTGCGGGGTGTGGGCGCTCTCGGTCCGCCGTTCGTCCAGCGTCCAGGAGCCGCTGCCGTCCGGCCGCGCGACCACATCCGGGTTGTACGCGGCGCTCAGGGCGTCGATGGTGCCGGCGCCGTCGCCGGGGACGAGCAGAACGGGGTGGCCGGCCGAGAGGGCGGCGAGGTGGACGACCAGGGCGTCGGCGCGGTTCGCCCCGGCCAGCAGGACCAAGCGGCGTGCGGGGCCGAGGCGTTCGGCGGTGGCGGCGACCCGTTCGGCGAGGGCGCGGTAGCTGACCTCGCCCTGTGGCGTGAAAAGTGCGGTGCGGTCGCCGTATGCCGCCAGGTCTTGGGCGAACGGCACACCACGCCGCCGTACGGGCGGTCGCGGGAAGGGAACCATGGTGCGTTGCGTGAGGGCAGCGGGCGGGGCAGAAAGGGGCCCCAAAGGGTTTATCACGGGCGCGCGACCTTTCTGCGGCACGTCCGCAATGAGCACAGGTCCCTTGACGGTTAGGCAAGCTTTACCTTATTCATAGCATGTTCACAGTTGGCTGAAAAGCATCGGAAGGCACACCACATGCGACGCCCCTCGGCCCGCCGGATCACCGCGCTCCTCACGGCCGGCCTGCTTCTCCCCGCCCTCGCCGCCTGCGGCTCCGACAACGACGAGGGCGGCTCGGCGGACGGCGGCGACTCGACCCTCGTCATCTACTCCGGGCGCAACGAGAAGCTGGTCAAGCCGATCCTCGACAAGCTGGAGCAGGCCGTCGGCAGCAAGGTCGAGGTGCGCTACGGCGACAGCGCCGAACTGTCCGCGCAGATCCTGGAGGAGGGCGACCGCACCAAGGCCGGGCTGTTCTTCTCGCAGGACGCGGGCGCGCTCGGCGCCCTCTCCAAGGAGGGCATGCTGGCGAAGCTGCCGCAGTCGAGCCTCGACGCGGTGGACCCGGCCTACCGCGGCGGCGCCGGAGACTGGGTGGGGCTGTCGGGGCGCGTGCGCGTCATCGCGTACAACCCGGACAAGGTCGCCGAGGACGAGGTCCCGGACAGCGTCCACGACGTGGTGAAGCCCGAGTGGAAGGGCAAGGTCGGCTTCGCGCCCACCAACGCCTCCTTCCAGGCCTTCGTCACCGGCATGCGCGTCCTGGAGGGCGACGACGCCACCCGCGAGTGGCTGGGGGACCTGAAGGCGGGCGGCAAGACGTACGCCCACAACCTCGCCACCCTCGACGCCGTCGAGTCCGGCGAGGTCTCCCTCGGTCTGGTCAACCACTACTACTGGTACGAGCGGGTCGCCGAGAAGGGCGAGGACAAGGTCAACGCCAAGCTCAACTTCCTGCCCGGCAAGGACCCCGGCGCGCTGATCAACGTGGCCGGCGTCGGCATCCTGAAGGACGGCGGCCAGACCGCGACCGCCCAGAAGGCCGTCGACTACCTGCTGGGCGAGGAGGCGCAGACCTACTTCGCCGACAAGACGAAGGAGTACCCGCTGGCCGCTGGTGTCACCAGCGACGTCGAGGGACTGCCGCCGTTCGACTCCCTCAACTCCCCCGACATCGACCTCGGCAAGCTGGAGTCCCTTCAGGAGACGCTGGCCATGCTCCAGGACGTCGGGCTGGTCTGAGGGCCGTGAGCCGGACGGAACCCGTGAGCGCGACGTGACCACAGCCCGATCCGCGGCCCGCCCGGCCGGAGCACCCGCTCCGGCCGGGCGCCGTCGCGGCCGATGGCGCGGAGGCGGCGACCGCAGACCCCCGCTGGTCCTGCTCGTCCCCGCCTGCGCCGCCGCCCTGTTCGCCCTGCTCCCGCTCGGCTACCTCGCCGTCCGCGCCCTCGAACGCGGCCCGCGCTACGCCTGGGACGTCGTCGCCGACGAACGCACCCTCCAACTCGTGGTCCGCAGCCTGGGATTGACGGCGGTCGTCGTGGTGGCCTGCCTGGTCCTGGGTGTCTCGCTGGCCTGGCTGACCGTGCGCACCGCGCTGCCGGGGGCCCGCGCCTGGTCGGTGCTGGTCACCCTGCCGCTCGCCGTGCCCAGCTATGTCGCCGCCTTCACCTGGCTGGCCGCCGTGCCCGAGACCACGGGGTTCGTCGGGGCCGCGCTCGCGCTGACCCTGGTGAGCCTGCCGTACGTCCACCTGCCGGTCGCCGCCGCGCTGCGCGGCATCGACCCGGCACAGGAGGAGGCCGCCCACTCCCTCGGCCACGGCCCCCTGCGCACGTTCCTCCGCATCACCCTCCCCCAGCTCCGCCCGGCCGCCGCGGGCGGGGCGCTGCTCGTCGCGCTGTACGTGCTCTCCGACTTCGGCGCCGTCTCGCTGATGCGCTACGACACGTTCACCCGGGCCATCCACACCTCCTACCGCGCCTCTTTCGACCGCACCCCGGCCGCCGCCCTCAGCGTCGTGCTGGTGGTGATGACGGTGGCGCTGGTCGCCGCCGAGGCCCGCACCCGGGGCCGCGCGGGACATGCGAGGACGGGCGGCGGAACGGCACGCCCCGCCGCCCGGGTACCGCTCGGCCGCTGGCGCATCCCCGCCCTCGCCTGGTGCGCGACGGTGGTGGCCGCCGCCGTCGCCTTCCCGCTCGGCACCCTCGGCTACTGGCTGACCGTCGGCACCTCCGCGACCTGGGACCTCAGCGCTCTCGCCCAGGCCACCTGGGCCACCTTCGGCGTCGCCGCCGCCGGAGCCGCCCTCACCACACTGCTCGCGCTGCCCGTCGGAGTGCTCGCCGCACGACACCGGGGGCGCGGCGCCCGGCTCCTGGAGCAGGCCGCCTACGCGGGACACGCACTGCCCGGCATCACGGTCGCGCTCTCCCTGGTCTTCTTCGCGGTCCGCTACGCGTATCCGCTCTATCAGCGACTCCCGCTGCTGGTCGGCGCGTACGCCGTCCTCTTCCTGCCGGTCGCGGTGGCCGCCACCCGGGCCGCCGTCCTTCAGTCACCGCCCGTGCTGGAGGACGTGGCCCGCTCGCTCGGCAGGTCACCGCTACGGGTCCTGCGCGAGGTGACCGTGCCGCTGGCCGCACCGGGGGTGGCGGCCGGTGCCGCCCTCACCTTCGTCGTCTGCATGAAGGAACTGCCCGCCACGCTCCTGCTGCGCCCCACGGGCATGGACACCCTCGCCACCCGCCTGTGGACCGAGACCGGCGCCGGATCCTTCGCTGCCGCCGCCCCCTACGCCGCCGCACTGATCCTGCTCGCCGCCGTCCCCTCCTACCTCCTGGGCAGGCACCGCACATGAACGACGTCCACATCGCGCGACTGGCCAAGTCCTACGGCCCCGAAGCCGCCGTCCTGCACGGCCTGGACCTCTCGGTGCCGGGCGGCTCGCTGGCCGCCGTGCTCGGGCCCTCCGGCTGCGGCAAGACCACCCTGCTGCGGATCGTCGCGGGGTTCCTGCGCGCCGACGCGGGCACGGTCACCGTCGGCGGGCGCACCCTGACCGGCCCCGGGGTCCATCTGCCCCCGGAGCGGCGCCGCGTCGGCATCGTCCCGCAGGAGGGCGCACTGTTCCCGCATCTGAGCGTGGCGCGCAATGTGGCCTTCGGCCTGACCGGACTCGACCGCGGGGAGCGGCGCCGCCGCACGGAGGAGATGCTCGACCTGGTCGGGCTCGCCGGGTACGGCGACCGGATGCCGCACGAGCTGTCCGGAGGACAGCAGCAGCGCATCGCCCTGGCCAGGGCACTCGCCCCGCGCCCCGCACTCGTCCTGCTCGACGAACCCTTCAACGCCCTCGACAGCGCACTGCGCACCGGCGTACGGGCGGATGTACGCGCCGCTCTGCGGGCGACCGGGGCGACGGCGCTGCTGGTCACCCACGACCAGCAGGAGGCCCTGTCCACCGCCGACCTCGTGGCCGTCGTACGGCAGGGCCGGATCGCCCAGTGCGCCAGCCCACAGGAGCTCTACCGGCGCCCCGCCGATCCATGGGTCGCCGGTTTCGTGGGCGACGCCGTACTCCTCCAGGGCACGGTCGACAACAGCGGCTCCACGGCCACCACGCCGCTGGGCACCGTGACGTTGGCCTCACCACCGAACGGCTGGCGCACCGGCACGGTGGTCCTGCGCCCCGAGCAACTGCGCCTGACCGACGCGGACACCGCGGAGGCCACGGCGCGGGGCACGGTGACCGACGTGTGCTTCTACGGCCACGACGCCAAGGTGACGGTCGCCGTGCAGGGCCTCGACTCCACGGTGGACGTCCGTGTCGCCGGCCCGCTGTCGGTCGGCCTCGGCCAGGAGACCGGCATCCGCGTGACGGGCGAGGTCACGCTGCACCCGTAGGCGCAGTACCGCAGCCATTCCAGGCTGTTCCCGGCCAGGTGGGTCACCGCTTTTCTGTGCGGGCCGCCGAGGAGGCGGACAACCACGCACACGCAGGCAGAGGAGCTCCGAGGGCGGCCGAACTCCCGCCGGATGTCGCGATTCGTACGGAGCTTGCCGACCAGCCTGAAGTGGTCCTACACCGCGGGCTCGCCGCGCTGCTCCTGGCCATGCTGACCGTGGGCTGTGCCCGGGACGCCAAGGTCGACACCGCTGAACCACAAGGCCGTCGAGGCACAGACTCGCCCCGGCTCGGATGTGCGGTGCCCCTCCGCCGCGGCCGTGAGCCGGGCCGTTTCGGCCGGCCCGTTCACAGTGCGCCTTTCAGTGCTCGTGCCTGTCGGCGCCAGAACTCCTGCGAGACCTCTGCCTTGGGGAACACGAGGTCGAAGCCGTGGAAGGCGCCGGGGATGATGTCGAGGTCGCAGGGGACGCCGCTGTCGCTGAGCCGGCGCGCGTACTCGACGTCTTCGTCGTGGAAGAGATCGAGGGTGCCGACGCCGATCCAGGCCGGAGGGAGACCGGTGAGATCCTCGCGGCGGGCCGCGGCCGAGTACGGGGAGACGTCCGGGCCCGCGACGGCGTCGCCGAGGTAGGACGACCAGCCGTACCGGTTGCTCTTGGGCGTCCAGACACGCACCTTGAGGGTCTTCAGGTCGGTTCTCGTCGTCGTGCGGTCGTCCAGCATGGGGTAGAGGAGCAGTTGGAACGCCGGGCGGATCTCGGCCCGGTCATGGGCGAGCAGGGCGAGGGCCGCGGCTATCCCGCCGCCTGCGCTGGCACCGCCGATCGCGATGCGGTCGATGTCGATGTGCAGGTCGTCCGCGCGCTCGGCCAGTCCGCGCAGCGCGGCGTAGGCGTCCTCGACCGCGGCGGGCGCGGGATGGTCCGGCCCCAGTCGATAACGGACCGCGGCGACGGTGATGCCGAGCTCGCGGGCGAAGGCGATGTTCGTACGGTCGTCCTGCTCGGGTGCGCCGAAGATCAGCCCGCCTCCGTGGATCCACAGCAGCTCCGGAGCCGCTGCCTTCAGGCCGGCCGGCTGGAAGACACGAAGCGAGACCGACGGTGCGCCCTTGGGCCCGGGCACGAGGATCTCCTGGACCGTGACGTCCGGCCCTGGGTCGGTGGAGCGCCACTTCACGCTGCGCACGATGCGCGACGACAGACGTCCGTAGGACACATTGGGGATGAAGCGACCTCGTCTGAGATCGGGGTGGAAGGTACTCATCGGGTCCTCGTTCTTTCCCCTCATCGAGGGGTGCAGGGAATCTTCTGGCCACCCGGCGGGTGGCCGACGTCGAGAGTGGGGACGGCTGTGAAGCCGGTGCGACACCGACGACGGGAAGGCAGGCGCGCGGCTGCGTGAGACATCTCGACGGGCGTCCGTAGCGCGGCGGATACCGCGTCGGCCATCAGATGCGGAGCCGTGTCGCGTGCGGCGTCGGGGCCGGTGCGCTCGGCGACGAGTTCGGTGAGCTGCCCCGTCACGCGCCGAACTCGGGCGTCGCCTTCCGACCGCGATGCCGCCAGCGAGGCCGACCTCTAACCTCCGGGCGACTTCGCCGGCCGGTCTCGCGCGTAGCTTGAGCCGCCGTCGTGGTCGGCTGTCCCGGCCGTCGCCTGCCGGACCGGGACCGGGACTGGGACTGGGGCCGGGACTGGGACTGGGGCCGGGGCGAGGTCGCGGGCGTCGCGGACCTGCGCGCCACCGCAGGCCATGTCGGCGTCCGTCCACTGTCCCGGTCCGGCAGGGGCGCGGATCGTGCGACCGCCGCGCCCGGACCGCTCGGTCAGATCTTCGTCTTCTCCCGGACCCACGCGCCGATCTGTGCGATGGCGGCGTCGGTCTCCGGAATCCGGCCGGCGCCGTAGACGTAGGAGTGCTGGCCGCCGGGGACCACCACGGTCGTCGTGTCGATTCCGGCGTCCTTGACGCGGGCGGCGAACTCCTCGTCCTCGCCGGCCAGGACCTCGTACGTTCCCCAGGAGACGAGGGTGGGGGGAAGACCGCTGAGGTCAGCCCGGTTCAGGTTGACCCGGGTGTCCGTGAACTCGATGCCCGTGCCTCCGACCCAGGACTCCCGGAAGAACTCCAGCAGTTCCTTGCTGAGGATCTTGTCCGTCCCGGCGTTGGCCGCGATGGTCTCGTTGGCGATCTCGAGGTCGCACCAGGGGGAGATCGACACGATGGCGCCGGGCAGGGGCTGCTTCTTGTCGCGGAGGCGAAGCGCCAGGGCGACGGCGATGAACCCGCCGATCGAGTGGCCGATCGTGATGATGTTTCCCGGCGCATACCCTTCGGACAGCAGCCAGTTGAAGGCCGCCTCCGCGTCGTCCACCTGAGCCGGGTACTTGTGTTCCGGTGCGCGCCGGAAGTCCAGGACCAGTACGGGGGCCCCGGCTGCCTTGGCGATGTGGCCGGCGAGCTTTCGGTCGACGAATGCCGACGCCAGAACGGAGCCCCCGGCGTGCGTGTGCAGGAGGACGTAGTCGGTGTTGGCGTCGACCGGTTCGCACCAGATTCCCAGCACGCCACCCGCGTCCACCTCCCGATAGGTGACGCCCTCCGGCTCCCGGGCCGCGAGATGGACTTGCTCCGCCTGGATGCGCGCCGCATCCAACTCGGACGGGGGGTTCTGCCCTGTGGCCAGCCATTCCGCGAATTGGATCGCTTCCGGGCTCAGTTCAACAACAGCGTGCTCGGACATTTGGTACCTCCATGGGGCCATGGGGCATACCGGCCCGCCAGGACCGGTATCGCCGGGGTTTGTCAGGCGGTGTGGGTGGGGTGGTCGGTGTGGCCGATCTCGTCTGCCACAGCGGTGGCGACCTCGACGGCGAGTCGGATGCGCGCGAAAGGTGGGCGTCAGTTCGGCATCCGGTTGAACTTGCGGACGATGCGGTCGAAGATCCGGGCCGGGAGGACGCGGTGGAACACGCTGATGCCGGCGGCCGTCGAGCCGGCGGTGCGCCGCAGTTTCGGCTTCTTGTCGGTGGCCGCCGCGACGATCACCTTGGCGATGGTGGCGGGATCGTCGCCGCCGCTGAGGTTTTTCGCCAGTACCTCGTCGAAGGTGCGCCGTCCTGACGCGTAGAGGGGCATGGGGGTGTCGCCCTGCACGCTGTGGTCCCCGAAGGGGGTGTTGATCGGGCCGGGCTCGACGAGCAGGATCCGCACGCCGTGCTCGCGGACCTCGTGGTCCATCGAGGTGGAGTAGCCCTCGACGGCGTGCTTGGTCGAGGTGTAGATGGCCATGAAGGGGCTGGGGACGAACCCGCTGAGGGAGGAGACGTTGATGACGCGTCCGCTCCGTTGAGCGCGCATGTGCGGCAGGACCGCCTTGGTCGTCCGCATGATGCCGTAGACGTTGATGTCGAAGACCTCCTGCGTGCGGGCGACGGAGTACTCCTCGGCGGCGCCGTTGGCGCCGACGCCGGCGTTGTTGACCAGGACGTCGATGCGTCCGAACCGGTCGATCACCTGCTTGACCAGGGAGTCGACCGATTCGTCGCTGGTTACCTCGAGGTCGAGGTAGGTCACTCCGGCGGGCGCGGTGACGCGCGCGGCGTTGCGCGCGGTTCCGATCACCTCGAAGCCCGCCGCGGCGAGGGCGCGGGCCGTTTCCCTGCCGACGCCCGATGAGGCGCCTGTCACGAGTGCCACCGGCCGAGTTGTCGCCATCACGAGCTCCCTTGGTTTGACGTAAGCCCGTATGTCTTACGTTCGTATGTCTTACGTTCGTACGACCATAGAGTGGTCGTCGGCCGATGACAAGTGGTCACGTCCGACGATTCGAGAAAGGTCCGGGAAACCGTCGACCGAACTCCTACACCTCTCCATTAGTCCGCTTTGCTGATTTTTCTCCCCATCTGTCCGTCTGGCCACCGCTCGGTGAATCGCGAGCTCCGATAGACCTCGCTCGTCGGGGTGGTCTCGGTGACGGCGCGCGTGATGGACAGGCAGGCGGAGATGCCCGGAAGAAAAACGCGGTCCGGAGCTGCCGTCCCCTGTGCGGCAGCTCCGGACCGCGGGTCGGTCAGCTCCTGGCCCTGCCGTTCAGGGCGGTGAGGGAGGTGTCTGCGAGACCCAGTTCGCCGGCCTTGTCCAGCTGTTGCCGAAGCTGTCCGGCCTCCGCGCGGCCGGCCTTCTCGATGACCTCCGCCTCCTCGCCGCGGACCTGGGCGCTCCGGCGGCGGCTCACCGTCCGGCGGCTTCGCCCGTGTGAGCCTCGCTCAGCACGGACGGCGCGGGTTCAGCGGGCAGCGCTGGTTCATCCGGGAAGAGGCGCTGCAACGGCCGTACGATCAGGCAGGTCGTGACCCAGGCGACGAGCAGCGCTCCCACCGGGACGACCAGGCGCAGCAGCCCGGTGGCAGGTCCCGGAGGCGCGAGCACGGCAAGCACGACCGCCGCCCCGACGCTCAAGGACCAGCCGAGCACCGTCAGCAGCGAGAGGGCGACCGTCACGGGCACCCCGCTCATGCGCCACGCCCGAAGGTCCACATCCGTGTCGAAGCTGTCGATGCCGGCAACGCCCACGGCGGCCAGGAGCCAGAAGCAGACGACCACGACAAGGGCCGCGGTCAACAAGATCGTGGGCAGGCCCGTGGCGGCCACCAGAAATGTCCGCATCTCCCGGTCCCCCCTCACCGCCCGCGGCGCGCATCAGTGGTGTCCGAAGGCGCATGGCACCCGTCCGGCTGCCGAAGTGTTCCGGTGCCGGGCACCTGCCGGTACCCGGCACCGGAACCATCCGCCGTGCTCCCCGCGACCCATACTGCACGCTCCGATCCCGGCCGCGCATTGCCGATTCCCGGCAGTGTTCACTAGGGTCTGCATGCCGGAGGCCGCCCAGAAACCGTCACCGGCGCGTCAAGAATCCGGGGGGACGACGTGACCGACCGGGAGATTCCCGAGCAGTACCTCGACGGCTACGACCGCATCCTGACCGACGTGTCGGCCACCGGTCGGCGCCTCACCCGGGACGAGATCGCCTCCCGGCGGGCCCTTGGGGAACAGGCCGCGGAAGCCGGCCACGGACTGCGCGCCCTGGTCAGCGCGCACCTGACCGCCGCCCGCACCGCATGGCCGCGTACGTCCGGCTCGACCGACAGCGCGCTGGCCGCCGTGCAGCAAGTGATCGACGCCTTCGCCGAGGGCTACGAACGCGCCCAGCGCCTGGCCGTGCGCCACGAAGAGGCCGCCCGCCGCGAGTTCATCGACGACCTCCTCTACGGCCGCAGCGACCTCGGCCGCCTCTCCGAACGCGCCGAACGCTTCGGTCTGCGCCTCTCCCACGCGCACGCGGTCGCCGTCGCGCAGGGCCCGGACGCCTACGACGAGGGTGACCCGGTGCCCCGGCAGGTGGAACACGCGCTCATCTCCCGCTTCGGCGACCGCCACGTCCTGCTCACCACCAAGGACGGCCGCCTGCTGTGCATCGCGCCGGGCCCCCAGGACGAGGTCCTCACCTACTTCGCCAAGCAGGCGCACGCCGCCACCGACGGCGGCCGGGTCGCCATCGGCCGCCGCCAAACCGGGCCCGGCGGCGTCGTCCAGTCCTACGAAGAGGCACTCAACACCCTCGAACTCGCTGAGCTCCTCGACCTCGACGACCCCGTCCTGCGCGCCGCCGACCTGCTCGTCTACCCCGTCCTCACCCGCGACCGCCAAGCCATGGCCGACCTGGTCGCCGACACCCTCGGCCCGCTCACCACGACCCGCGGCGGAGCCCGTCCGCTGCTCGACACCCTCACCGCGTACTTCGACTCCGGCTGCGTGGCCGCCGAGGCCGCCCGCCGCCTCTCCCTCAGCGTGCGCGCCCTGACCTACCGGCTGGAACGCATCCACAAACTCACCGGCGCCAACCCCGCCGACCCGGCCCACCGCTACATGCTCCAGACCGCGGTCATCGGCGCCCGGCTCCTGGACTGGCCCGCCAAGGACCTCTGACACCCGGCCCCGCCCTGTGCCAGACCACCGCGAAATCGGAAGGGGGCGGCCGCCTCATGGGCCGGTGAGGATCGCCGACCGCCGACTGTCCGGGTTCTGAGCCAGCGGCTCCGGCGCGCGCTCGTTCCACTCGTCGGCCAAGCCGTCCAAGGCCCGCACGACGCGACGTCCAAGGCCCGCACGACACCCCGCCGCAGCCGCCCCTCGACCGCACGCAGCACCACCGCCGCCACCGCACGCAGCAGGCGCCGGCCGCGCGGGATCACGACGACACGCACCTCCCGACGGCCGCCGTCACGGCTCAGCCGGGGCACGGCCCGCAGCTGGGACCGGAACAACCGATGATCCCAGCATTCCGGGCAGCACGCGTACCGAGTCCTGCCTCAGCGCGGCAGTCCCGAGCCCGTCATCGTGCTCGGGACGTACCGTCAGTACTGCTCGGTCTCGATGAAACTCACGTCCGCGTCGTTGTCCGCACCGATGGCGGCGGCGGTCGGGTCGAATCCGGGCGGGCTGTCCTTGAGGCTCAGGCCCATGCCGACGAGCTTCGCCTTGACCTCGTCGATCGACTTCGCACCGAAGTTGCGAATGTCGAGCAGGTCCGCCTCGGAGCGCGCGACCAGCTCACCCACGGAGTGGACGCCCTCACGCTTGAGGCAGTTGTACGAGCGGACGGTGAGGTCGAGCTCCTCGATCGGCAGTACCAGGTCGGCGGCGAGGGCGGCGTCCGTGGGGGACGGGCCCATGTCGATGCCCTCGGCGTCGATGTTGAGCTCACGCGCCAGACCGAACAGCTCGACCAGCGTCTTGCCGGCCGACGCCATGGCGTCACGCGGACGCATGGCCTGCTTGGTCTCGACGTCGACGATCAGCTTGTCGAAGTCGGTGCGCTGCTCGACACGGGT
>NZ_JBFAIR010000045.1:0-92316 GCF_040654815.1 Streptomyces sp. NPDC050619
CCTGAACGTCGACGACACGGTGCCCGCCGGGGTGCTGACCGAGGTCGAGGCGGAGATCGGGGCGACCTCCGCTCGCGCGGTGAACCTGGTCTGAGTTCACATCACGGCCTCTTGCAAGTCGGAGAAGCCCACATAAACTCACGCCCCAACAGGAATCGCGTGTTCCGATTGTGGACGCGCTGGTCAGCCTGGGAGTACCCGGTCCACTCTGCCCAGCCCACGCCGCACACGCGGCGCCCGACCGGACCGGCTCGCGACAGCGACGCCGGTACTGGGGAGACAATTCATGAGATCCACAACCAGCTCCGCAGAGAGCCCTCACAGACCCGATCAGGGGACGGCTCCCGCTGCTGCCACGTGCGACGGACCCGTCCGCGAGCTCTACGAACGGCACCACGGTCCGCTCCTGCGCTACGTCAGCGGACTGTTGCGCGGCGACCGGCAGCGCGCCGAGGACTTCGTCCAGGAGACGCTGCTGCGTGCCTGGCTGAACTCCGCGGACCAGCCACCGGACTGGTCGCCCTCGCGGGCCTGGCTGTTCCGGGTGGCACACAACCTGGTGGTCGACTGGACGCGACGCGAACAGGCCCGCCCCGAGATCCATCAGGAGCTCCTGGAGACCCACGCCGAACCCGTGGACCCGATCGGCCAGGCGGTGCAGCGCCGCTTCCTCGTGAACGCCCTCTCCTGCCTCTCGGCGCCTCACCGTGAGGTCCTCGTCTACGTCTACCTGCTGGGCTGGACGGGCCAGGACGCCGCGCAGGCCCTGTCCATCCCGCCGGGCACGGTGAAGTCCCGGGCCCACCACGCCCTGCGGGAGCTGCGCCGACGGCACCCCCGGCACATGCTGGTGGCGGCATGACGGCGGCCACCCGGGTCCACGGGCACCTGATCGCGCTGGCGAAGCCCGACAAGTCGTTGTGGACGATGATCCTCGTCGCCGTCGTCGTACTCCTGCTGTTCTTCCTCATGCTGCGGCACTTCGTACGCAAGCACGGCGGCTGGCGGCGGTGCCGGCGACGCGCCGCCAGGGAGCTCGCCCTGACCCGGCAGGCGTTCGGTGAGCCGTTGCGCGCGTACCGGCGCCACCGCCGAGGGGTGCGCACCCTGGCCCGTCAGCTGTGCGACCCCCGGGCCGGCCTGTTGGTACGGCGGTCGCTGGACGCGGCCGGGGCGGCACTCGCCGCCGTGCCCGGCGCCTTCCCCTACGGGCTGCGGACACAGCCGGGGTGGGTCGCCGTCCAGATAGCCGCCCGCCGGCTGCCCGGGCCGCCCGCCCCGTGGGAGACCGAGGACGGACCGGGTCCGCAGTCCTGGTGCCTGGAGGCCGGCCACCTCGACGATGCGGCGGTGCTGCCCGAGGCCCTGCCCCGCACCGGTGCCCGGGTCCGCCCGCTGCCGGTCGCCGTGGGCATGGCGGACGACGCCTGCGTCCACCTCGACCTGGCCGCCGGACCGCGGATGATCACCGTCGAAGGGGACTCCGCCGCCCGGACGCGCCTGTTCCAGGCGCTGGCCGCGCAACTCGACCGGTCCGGCAGCGGAGCCTCGGTGACCGTGACGGACGGTGTCCACCCGCACCACCGCGGGGAGCGGCTCGACACGGTGCTGCGGGAACTGGAGGACTCACCTCCCGTGGAGCCGGAGGAAGCGGTCACCGCCACCACCGAGGTCGTGGTCTGCGCCGCCCCCACGCGGGAACAGGCCCGGAGACTGGGAGCGCTCGCCGCCTCGGGCACCGTCGTCTGTCTCGTGGACGGCCCGGTGCCCGCGCACAGCTGGGCCCTCCGCGTCGACGCCCGTGGCCGGGTCACCGCCCCGGAACTCGGCCTGTACGCGGACTGCGCCCCGCTGAGCAGGGCCGTCGCCGCGGCCGTACGGGCGGACCGGCGCCGCTCGCGCCGCGCACCCGAGCGGCACCGCACGGTCGAGCAGGCCGTCGAACCGCGTGTGCGACCGGAGCAGCGGGCGCCCGAACCATCCGGACTCTCGGAGGAACCCACGCTCCCGGCTCCGGCCCGGACCGTCACCGGTTCCGATCTGCTGTCCGAACCGGCCACCGCCCGGACGCGCCCCGCCCAGGCGTCCTCCCACGGCGACGAATAGCCGTCCTCGCACCGCACGCGCCGCGCCTCGCGCCGCCACCCCACTGCCTTGTTCGCCCCACGACCATCGAAGGGGAGACGTGAAACTCCTCATCACCACCGTCGCCGACGGCGACCCCGCAAGCCGTCAGGACGTCGTGCTGAGCGCCGACGCCTCCACTCCCGTGCGGGAAGTCGCCGAGCATCTGGTCCGCATGCGGGCCGGTGAGGCGGAGTCCGCCGCGACGAAGCCGGCCGCGCCCGTCTGCTACCTGGACGGCGAACCGCTGCCCCTGGGAGCACCGCTGGCCGCCACCCAGATCATGGACGGCAGCGTCATCGGCCTCGGCGCCCCCGTTCCGCCGGCCGCCGCGGAGTACGGACCCGAGCGTTGTGTGATGCCGCAGCCGCAGCGGGTCGACCACTCACCGGTCGTCGAACTCCAGGTGGTGGGGGGAGCCGACGCCGGGCGGGTGTACGCCCTGGGCGTAGGCACCCACGGCATCGGCCCCCTGGAGGGCTCCGCCGTACCGCTGCGGGGACGCGGCGTCCCGTCCGACGGGGTACGGATCACCGTGCGCCCGGACGGATCCGCCATCGCCGAGCTGCCGGCGGACGGCACGGCACGGCTGTCCGTTCCGCAGCCGCCGGAGCACCGGGGCAAGCCCGACCTCCCCCTGCTCCCCCTCGCGGACCAGGACGAAGAAGAGGAAGAACAGGAAGAAGAGGACGAGCAGGACACCGACGCCTCCTGGCGGACAGCCGCCCTCCCCGAGGGCTGGGAACCCTGGCCCCTGGGTGCCGAACTCGCGATCGGTGAATTCCTGCTGCGGTCGGCCGAACCGACGCGCAGGGACGCCGCGGTGGTGCCCTCCGAGGGCGGCGGCGGCCTGGACTACAACCGCCCGCCGCGCATGCTGCCGCATCTCGCACCCGAGCGCTTCCGGCTGCCCGCACCCCCCGAGCCGCCCGGGCGCCGGCCGATTCCCCTCCTCATGGCGTTCGCCCCGATGGTCATGGGCATCGCCATGGTCCTCTTCTGGAACTCGTACTACTACCTGGTCTTCATGCTCATGTCGCCGCTGATCATGGCGGCGAACCACTTCAGCGGGCGACGACAGGCACGCAAGGACTACGAGGAGAAGTGCCGCGTCTACCGTCTGCGCCGCGGCTCCCTGGAGGAGGACGTCCGGTACCGGGTCGCCAAGGAGCAGCGGCTGCGGACCGAGAACGCGCCCGACCCGGCGCTGGCGGGACTGTGGGCGGCCGGCCCCGGCCACCGGCTGTGGGAGCGGCGCCGGGGCGACCCGGACCACCTCGCGCTGCGGATCGGGACCGCCGAGCAGCTGTCCCTGCTGGGCATCGACGACTCGGCGCGCGAGGACAACCACACCTCGGTCCACTGGACCATCCCGGACGCTCCCATCAGCGTCGACCTGGAGCACTGCCAAGTGGTGGGCCTGGCCGGAGAGACCGGTCCGGTCCAGGCGCTGGCACGCTGGATGACGGCCCAGGCCGCCGTGCTGCACACCCCCCGTGACCTGCGGATCGTCGTCCTCACCGACAAGACGTCCCAGGAGTCCTGGGAGTGGGCCCGCTGGCTGCCGCACTCCCGGGACGGCCTGCCCGGATCCCGCGGGGGAGCCGTCACCCTCATCGGCAACGACCCGGAGACGGTCGCCAACCGCGTGGCCGAACTCGTCTCCACCCTGCGCACCCGACAGCGGGCCGCCGAGTCGACCATGAGCAAGGCGCTGCTCAGCGAACCGGACGTGCTGGTCGTGATGGACGGAGCCCGCCGCCTGCGCGATGTCCCCGGGGTCGTCTCCATCCTGAAGGAGGGCCCGGGCGTCCGGATCTTCCCCCTCTGCCTGGATCACGAGGAACGCCTCCTCCCCGAGGAGTGCACCGCCGTCGTCCGGTACGAGAACCAGCGGCTGACCCTGCGCCGCACCGGGCAGCCCGACCTCCCCGACATCCGCCCCGACCTGGTCGAACCCGCCTGGTGCGAGCGCCTCGCCCGGGGCATCGCCCCCATCCACGACGTCACCCCGGACGCCTCGGAAGGGCTGCCGGACCGCATCGGCCTGCTCGACCTGCTGGGACTGCCGGAGCCGAGCGGCCGGCTGATCGCGACGCGCTGGACCGAGCGGCCGTCGTCGACCTCGCTGCTGCTGGGCGCGGGCTACGACGGCCCGGCCGCCTTCGACCTGGTGAAGGACGGCCCGCACGGCCTGGTGGCCGGCACCACCGGAGCCGGCAAGTCGGAACTGCTGCAGACCTTCGTGGCCTCGCTCGCCGCCGTCAACCGGCCCGACGAACTGACCTTCGTCCTCGTCGACTACAAGGGCGGCAGCGCCTTCAAGGACTGCGTCGAGCTGCCCCACACCCTGGGCATGGTCACCGACCTCGACAGTCATCTCGTACAGCGCGCCCTGACCTCGCTGTCGGCCGAACTGCTCCGCCGTGAGCACATGCTGGCCGCCGCCGGGGCCAAGGACCTGCCCGAGTACCAGGGCATGCGCCGCCGCAACCCCGAGTTCGCGCCGTTGCCCCGGCTGGTCATCGTCATCGACGAGTTCGCCACCCTGTACCGGGAGATCCCGGACTTCATCCCCGGCCTGGTCAGCATCGCCCAGCGCGGCCGCTCCCTGGGCATCCATCTGATCCTCGCCACCCAGCGTCCGGCGGGCGTGGTCAGCGCCGACATCCGCGCCAACACCAACCTGCGGATCGCCCTGCGCGTCACCGACGCCGCCGAGAGCCAGGACGTCATCGACACCAAGGACGCGGTCAGCATCTCCGCGAACACCCCCGGCCGGGCCCTGGCACGCCTCGGGCACGGCACGGTCGTCCCCTTCCAGACCGCGTACGCCGGGGCCACCCGGCCAGGGGCCGAACCGGCGCCGGAGCCGCAGCGGGCGACGGGGGCGGACGCCCCTCAGATCTGGGGGACCGAACTGTCCTGGCAGCGTCTGGGCCGCGCCGCCGGAGTGCCGGGCCCGGGCGACGAGCCCGCTCTCGCCGCCCTGGACGACGACCTGCCCACCGACCTCAACGCCCTCGTGGAAGCGGTGCGTGAGGCGGTGGAACTCGTCGGCTGTGCCCCGCAGCCCAGCCCATGGCTGCCCCCGCTCGCCCCCCACGTGCTGATCGACGACCTGCCGCAGCCCGAACCGACCGGGGCCGCCGGTCTGGCCCCGGTCCCATGGGCACTGTCGGACCTGCCCGAGGCGCAGGCGCAACTGCCGGTCCACCTGGACCTCGACACCTTCGGGCACCTGTACGTCATCGGCATCCCCCGCTCCGGCCGCTCGCAGGTGCTGCGGACCATGGCCGGGGCACTGGCCCGCGGCCACTCCGCCGCCGACGTGCACCTGTACGGCATCGACTTCGCGGGCGGCGCGCTGTCCGCCGTGGGCGTCCTGCCGCATTGCGGAGCCGTCGTGGCCCGCGGCGACACCGAACGGCTGGAGCGGCTGTTCGCCCGGCTCGACGCGGAACTGGAGCGCCGCCAGGAACAGCTGACGCAGCATCACGCCGCGAACCTGGCAGAGCTGCGCGCGATGGTTCCCACGGCCGCCCGCCCGGCGCACGTCCTGCTGCTCATCGACGGCTGGGACGCGCTCGTCGACCTCATCGGCGAGCACAACGGCGGCCGGCAGCTCGACCAGCTCAACCGTCTGCTGCGGGAGGGCTCCGCCTCGGGTCTGCACGTCGTCGCCACGTCCGAGCGTGCCCTGCTGGCCGGGCGGGCCGCCGCGCTCAACGACAACAAGCTGCTGCTGCGGCTGAACGAGCGCACCGAATACAACCTCGTGGGCAAACGCCGGCAGGAACTGCCCGACGTCATCAGGTCCGGACAGGGCTGGACCTCCGGCGGCACGGAGATCCAGGTGGCGCTGCTCGGGCCCGGGGCATCCGGTCAGGAGCAGGCGGAGGCGCTGCGCGCGATCGGCGCCGAGGCGGCCCGCCGCGACACGGGGCTGCCCGCCGCCCGCCGGCCCTTCCGCATCGGCTCGCTGCCCGCGAAGGTGGCTTTCACCGAGGCGTACGAGAAGGTGGGTGAGGACTTCCGCCGACCTCTGTGGGGCCTGCTGGGGCTGGGCGGTGACGACGTCGCACCGGTGGGAGTGGACTTCGCGGGCTCCTCACCGACGTTCGTGGTCGGCGGGCCGCCCGGCTCCGGCCGCAGCACCACGCTGGCGAGCCTCGCGGTCTCGCTGCTCTCCTCCGGTACCCGGCTCGTCGTCCTCACGCCCCGGGACTCGCCGCTGCGCGCCCTGGACGGGCATCCGGGAGTACGACTGCTCGCGTCACGGGCGCCCACACAAGAGGAGTTCACCGCCGCCCTGGGTACGGGCAGCGAACCCCGCGTGGTCCTCGTCGACGACGCCGATCTGCTGACCCTGCCGGATATCGACCCGGACCTTCGCGCCCTGGTCGAATCCGGCAAGGAGCGCGGCATCGGAGTGGCCGCCGCTGCCACGGGCGACACCCTGGCGGGTGCGATGGGCTGGCTGAGTGCCCTGAAACGGCAGCGCAGGGGCGTGTTGCTGGACCCTCAGAGCCTGATGGACGGGGACATCCTGGGCACCCGGCTGACCCACGCCCAGCTGCGCAACCGCAAGCTTGGACGGGGCCTGACCGTCGACCCGCGCACGGGGGAGCTGATCAACGTACAGATCCCCGAGACCGTTTTCGACTGAGCGAACTCCCAAGGTGGGCCCAGGACTTGGGCAACCGCTTGCCATGCGCAGGTAAGACTTTGGCGAGGTCGCCGATTCTTCACCTCGTATTTCTACCCGCATAGATGAGCGGGTGCTGTCATGCTCACACCTGCCCGGAATCCCGGGCCCATCGCGGGAGATCCCCCATGCGCGCTGCACGCCGCCTCACCGCCACCACCACGTCCCTCGCCATCGCTGTCGCCGGTCTCATCCTCGGCACGGGCACGGCCGCGCACGCCGCCAGTTGCTCGCAGTCCTACCTGCCGCTTCCGGACCCGGCCTGCCAGCCCGGGGCCTACAACCCGGACGTCACGCAGGGCACGATCGACTCCACGATCTGCGTGTCCGGCTGGACGGCCACCGTGCGCCCGTCCACCTCGTACACCAACGCCCTGAAGGTCCAGCAGATAGCCGAGTACGGCTACTCGGACACCAGCACCGCCGACTACGAAGAGGACCACATGGTCCCGCTCGAACTCGGCGGCGCCCCCAAGGCAGCCGAGAACCTGTGGCCGGAGCCGCGGTACGGGGACGAGACCGCCTCCGGCAAGGACACGGTGGAGAACAAGCTGAAGAAGGCGGTCTGTGCCGGCACCGTCACTCTTGACGACGCCCGCAGCGCCATCCTCACCGACTGGACCACCGCGCTGTCCGATCTCGGCCTCAGCTGACCACCCGCAAGGTGCCATCCGGAGGTCTGCCGACATAGGTAGGTCCGCCGGGGGACGGTCCCGCCCGGAGAGGGGCGGGACCGTCGTTTCCACAAACCCTGGTTACAGACCGTCACGAACCATGGCGGCGACGATCTGGACATGGCGATCGCCCGCCGTGCTCGAGAACTCGTTCTCGTAGTTCAGGCCGTAGGGCCAGAAATGGCCACCGCCGGTGGACAATGCGGCGCCCGAACCGTCGAACCGCTTGACGAGTGCCGTGGCCTCCGCGCCGCGCCAGGTGCCTGTGCCGGCGAGGGAGGACCAGCCCGCGCTGGTGCCCACGCCGATGGTGTGGGCGATCTCGTGCAGCGCGGTCCTCTCGGTCATGTAATCGCGGTTGCCGAAGCGGATGGTTCCGTTGATGTTGCCGTCAGCGGTGGGGACGCCCGGGTCGTAGCGGACCGTGATGCTCTTGCCGAGGTCGCTGAGGTTGTTGTACCGGGCCACCGCTGCGTTCATGGCCGCCGTGATGAGGTTGTAGGCCGTCAGCTGGTCCTGGGTGGGATTGCTCGCCCGTTCGAGGGTCCAGGTGATGTCGGCCGCCGCCACCTGTTCCTGGGCTGCCGGGGCGGGCTGCGGGACGGCCTGCGCGACGCCGGGCCCGGACAGCATGGCGGCTGCCAGCGCCGCTAAGACCGCCTTCTTGCGCCAGGGCATGGTCGTTCGCTCGGCGGGCTCCGGGGTCGGTCGTGGGCTCATGGAGAGGTCCTCCTGTGGGGGGTTGGGGACTGCTGGGAACGGGTTGCCGTGCGATCGCCGTCACTTGTAGGCGATGCCCGACGCGCTGTAGCGGCAGTACGTGCCGTCCGCGCCGCTGCCGACTTTGCTCGGCTCCGCGCCGCTGGTGTTGCCCTGGAAGCGCTCGCAGATCGTGATCTCCCGGCCGCTGTCCCCGACGATCGTGATGCCGGAGATCGTGGCGGTGTCCCCGTAGTTGGCGTTGACACCGGCCAGCACCTTCCCGGGGCTGGTCACCCTGATGTTGTTCATGACGACGTGCCGCTTGTACTGGGTCTCGCAGTTGCCGCACGAGCGGTAGAGCTTGCCGAACTCGGCGACCTGGAAGTTCCTGATCGTCAGCGTTCCGGCACCGTTGTGCTGGAAGACCTTGTCGTCCGCCTTCCGCGCACCGCCGCCGTCGACGACATACGTGGCCGAGGGCGACGTGCCCTTGAAGGTGGCCGCGTCCTCGCCGACGTCCTGCCACCACACGTTGAGCAGGGTGCAACTGCCCAGGCAGTGCACGCCGTCGGCGGCCGGCGCGCCGAGGACGACGTTTTTCAGGACGGCCCCGTCGGCGAGTTCGAAGACCGGGTCCTGGTCCTCGTCCTGGCCGGCGCCGCCCAGGGCGCCCGAGCCGTAGAAGCGCCGCAGGCCGCCGTCGTAGCTGCCGGAGATCTTGATCGTGGAGGTCACCGACTTGCTCCCGGTCGCGATGGGCCAGGAGCCGAGGGCGAAGCCGCGGGGCGGGGGAGTGGCGGAGGTCTTCGGGGACGTGGCGGCGGAAGCGGTCGCGCCCTTGCTCGCCGAAGCCGAAGCCGAAGCCGAAGCCGAAGCCGACACCGACGGGGACGGAGACGGAGAAGGCGACGACGCCGACCGTGAGGACGAAGGCGACGTCGAAGCGGGCGGCGAGGACCAGTCCTTGACGGACTTCAGCGTCCACCCCATGCTGGGCGCCTCGGCGCAGGAGTCCTGCTGCGCCCGACGGGCCTCGATGTTCAGGCACTTGCCGCTCTCGGCGTTGACCAGGTGGTACGCGTCCCCCGCCTGCTTCGCCTTCCACACCTGCGCGGCTGCGCCGTCGCAGGCCTGCTGCTGTACCGCCTGGCCCGCCGACCTCGACGCGTTCCTGACCCCGGCACACAGTCCGCTGTGCGCGGCCTTCACGGTGAACCCGCCGTCGGCCGAGGCCAGCTGCCAGGTCCGATCGGCCGCGCTGTCGCACGCCGCCTGGTTCAGCTGTACGTCGCTCGCCATGTCGGCGTTCGGTACGGCGAGGCACTGGCCGCCGGCGGCGTTCACCAGCCGGTAGGTGCCCGCGCCCGGCCCGGAGTCCGACGCCGACATCAGGATGCCGCCGGTGATCGCGCCCCCGCCCAGAGCGGTGGCCACCACGCCGATCAGAACAGTGCGACGGTTCGTTCTGCCGCGCCGTACCCGGCGGTGCAGGGCTGCTCTTGGACTCACGTGGTGACCTTCGTTCGGCGGTTCGTGGATCTCCTCACCCACCAGTCGCCGCCGCTCCCGCAAAGGTTGCCGCCCACTACGGCCGCGGTGCCGTCGCATCCCGGCGTGTCCGGAGTGCTGACAAGGCCAAAGCGGGTGTGTAGATTTCCGGCCGTCAGGAAAGTGCACAACGTGCTCAGGAAGGTGCACAACGTGCACGCTGCCGAGCGGTGACCAGCCGACTTCGCATTCCCGCGCGATCTACATGCTTGCTTTCCGTCAGGAGGAGCCCATGCGAAGACGCGTCATCGGGATCGGGGCAGTATTGATCATGACTGTCGGCATGGTCGGCTGCGGGTCGTCGGACTCGGGGTCGAGCGGTTCGGCCGCGGGTGGGAACAAGACCACCACGGTCCGGGTCGGCATTATCCCCATCATTGATGTGGCCCCCCTCTATCTGGGTCAGAAGAAGGGGTTCTTCAGCGGTCGCGGGATCAAGCTGGAGATGGTGAGCGCCCAGGGCGGTGCGGCGATCATTCCCGGTGTGGTGAGCGGTCAGTTCCAATTCGGATTCAGCAACACCACCTCGCTGATGATCGCCCAGGTCAAGGGCGTGCCGGTCAAGTCAGTGGTCAATGGCGCGGCTTCCAACGGGAAGGTGGGGGCCGACGTCACCGGGGTGGCGGTCAAGAAGGACAGCCCGGTCAGGACGGCCGCTGATCTCGCCGGGCGCACGGTCGCGGTGAACACCTTGCAGAACATCGGCGACACCACGGTGCGCGAGTCGGTCCGCAGGGCAGACGGCGATCCCTCCGAGGTCAAGTTCGTGGAGATACCGTTCGATCAGATGCCGGCCGCGTTGGACGACGGGCGGGTGGACGCCGCCTGGATGGGCGATCCCGCGATGACGACGGCCACAGCGCAGGGTGCCCGCGTTGTCGCCTCGCCGTTCGCCGAGACGGATCCGAAGCTCACCGTCGCGACGTACTTCACGTCGACCCAGATGGTGAAGACGAACCCCGACCTGGTGAAGAGATTCGTCGCAGCGATGACCGAGTCGCTGCGCTACGCCTCCGACCATCCCGACGAGGCACGCCAGGTACTCACCACGTATACCAAGATCGGCGACGACGTCCTGAAGAAACTCACACTGCCCGGCTGGCCGACAGAGGTCGACATGCCCTCCTTGGAAAAGCTGGCCTCCTTGAGTGAGCGAGACGGCCTCTTCGGCGGCGGCGAACCCGATCTCGACGCGCTTTTCTCCTGAGGTTTCTCCTGAAGCGACATCCCAGGGAGCACCATGGGGTCATGAACAGTCGCAGTCCCGTCGGGAAGGCCGGCTCACTGGCCTATGTCAGCACACCGGGGCGTGTCGCCGATCCCGAGGAGGGCATCAGCCTCGAGGAACTCGCCCTCGCCGCCCGCAACCACGGCCTCCCGCTGGAAGCCCTGCGCTACGACGTGACCCCACCCGGCCTCCACTACGTACTGGTCCACTACGACATCCCCTACGTCCCGCCCGCCGAGGCCGACATGTGGACCCTCACGGTGCGCGGCCGCGTCCGTACGCCCCTGACGCTCGACCTGACCGCCCTGCGTTCCCTCCCGTCCGTCACGCACCGCGTGACCATGGAGTGCGCGGGCAACGGCCGGGCCCGGCTCACCCCGCGCCCGGTGAGCCAGCCCTGGCTCGTCGAGGCGGTGGGCACGGCGGACTGGACCGGCGTACCCCTGCGCAGGCTGCTCGCCGAGGCCGGAGTGGAGCCGGACGCCGTCGAGGCGGTCTTCACGGGAGCCGACCACGGCGTGGAACGCGGCGTCGAACAGGACTACCAGCGCAGCCTCACGCTCGCCGACGCCATGGCCGCCGATCCGGAGGTCCTGGTGGCCTACGAGATGAACGGCGCCCCGCTGCCCCCGCAGCACGGACATCCGCTCCGGCTCGTGGCCCCCGGCTGGTACGGCATGGCCCATGTGAAGTGGCTGCGCGACATCACGCTGACCGACACTCCGTTCGCCGGTTTCCAGCAGGCGGTGGCGTACCGCTACCGCCGGACTCCCGATGAGCCGGGCGACCCGGTCACCCGTATCGAGCCCCGGGCACTGATGATCCCGCCCGGCTTCCCGGACTTCATGTCCCGCACCCGCGTCGTACATCCCGGCCCGCTGCGGCTGTCGGGCCGCGCCTGGTCGGGCCGTGCCCCGGTGACGAAGGTCGAGGTCAGTACGGACGACGGCGACTCGTGGGAGCTTGCCGAGCTCGCCCCCTCGGACGACGGCCATGCCTGGTCGTGGCGCCGCTGGCACGCGTCCTGGACGGCCGCCCCGGGCCACCACACCTTGACCGCCCGCGCGACGGACGCCGAAGGCACGGCCCAGCCCCTCACCCAGCCGTGGAACCGGGGCGGCTTCGGCAACAACCTGGTCCAGCGGATCCCGGTGATCTGCCTGGAGCCGTAGCGCTCACTGCCCGCGACGAGCCCCGTCAGTCACCCAGCCGGTTCTCCGGATGGCGGGTCGTCTCCCGATGACGGGCCGTCTTCGGCTGACGGGTCGCCAGCCATACGCCCGTGCCCGGCGCCACCCGAACTTCGCGCGGCCGGCGAAACCCCAGGGGCCGCAACTGGTCCATGTGGCGGGCGGAGATCGTGATCGCGACGGCGGTGGCGTCCTGGTCGTCGACGACGCGCACTCCCGGGGCCAGCAGTTCGGCGACCACGGCACGCTCCCAGGCTTCCGTGTCGTCCGGCGCGCAGACGGTGACCACTGTCCAGTGCGGCTCGTCGGGCCCCGCCGTCTTCAACGCCGTTGCCAGTACGTGGTGTTGGGGCAGACAGGTGGCGAGTTCACGGGAAAGGAGGCTGCTGAAGCGGGCGTCGGGAGGCCCGGTCCCCGTGCCGGGCGGCAGCCAGATACCCGCCGCGAGGAGCGCGCCGTCCGCGCGCTCGGCGACCCACACCTGGCCCTCCTCGAGAGCGTGGTGGGCCAGCATCAGCCGCATGGCGCGCTGTGTCTGCTCCCAGTCCACCGCCCAGTCGTCGTGGCCCGCGACCGACAGGCGGGGCGAGGGCGAGGGCGGGGCGAACAGACGCACCACGGCGGGTACGTCCACCAGTCCCGCCGCGCGTACGGCGACGGGAGCGCGCAGTTGAAGAGTCGTCATGTTCGTGTTCTGCCTCTCATGGCCCGGCTCGTGCCGGTGAAGTCGACGGTGACCGGGCGTAGCGGCCCGGTGGATGGCGGCCCGGCCCGCAACAGCCGGGTGGGTCGCAGGCCCGGCACGGCGACGGGCGCGTTCCGGTGCGGCACGCGCGGCCGCTCATGGCCGCCGGGCCGGCGGTCACGATCGCCAGGACGGTCGTGACTGGTCTGGGGACGGCTGAGCAGGATCACGCCCTGGACGGCCGCGGCGGCACCGGCGAGCGCGAGCAGGGTGCCCGTCCCGCCGTACTGGAAGCCTTCGCCGAGCAGGGTGATGCCTATGGCGGACGCGGCCACCGGGTTGAGGAGGGTGAGCATGGCGAGGGGACCGCCGAGGCCGCTGCGGTAGGCCTTCTGGGAGAGCAGCAGCCCGGACACGGCGAACGCGACGGTCAGGGCCGCCACCAGCGCCACGCTCCAGGAGAGCGCCGGCCCGACCGCGAGCTTCTGCGCCAGTGTGGAGCCGACCCCGGAGGCGATGCCGGAGGCCGCCGCGAAGGCGAGGCCGCCTCTGGCGGTGCCGCCCGCGGCGAAGAGGACGATCAACGCGATGACGGCGCCGGCGGCGAGCGCGACCACGAGAACCTCGGTGGCGTCCAAGGTGTCGTGCGGCGCGTGGCCCGAGGCGGTGACGGTCAGCAGCGCGGTCAGCCCGGCGAGGGTGAGGCTCATGCCGCGCCACTGGGCGCCCGAGGTGCGGCGGCGGGCGACCAGCGAGCCCAGCGGCACCGCCACCACGAGACTCAGCGCACCGAGCGGCTGCACGAGGGTCAGCGGCCCGTACCGCAGGGCGACCACGTGCAGCAACGCGCCGGTGGCGTTGAGGACCACGGACCACCACCACGAGCCGCGGGTCAGCGCGCCGCGCACACTCGCGGTGTCCGCCGCGGTCCGCTCCTGGACCACGGCGGCCGTGGCGTAACAGATCGCCGAAACCAGCGAGAGGGCGACGGCCAGGACCACCGGAGAGGCCGTCATCGCGAGGCCCGCACGGCGCTCAGGATCACGCGGGCGGTGATCCTGTTCTGCTTGCTGCTGGTGCGGCTGGGCACGACCCGGAGTCCCCTCGATACGAAACGGTTTCGTACCCGAACGCTACGGGGAGCCTGATCGAAACGCAAGCGTTTCTTTATTCGGATGTCTACGAAACGGTCTCGATCCGGGCAGCGGCTTGGGCATCAAGGGCGGTGCGGCAATCATGAGGCCATGCACCGGCCGCCGCTCCCTCTCCACCACCCCGAGTGGTTCACGGCCGACGACTCGGCCCTGAACATCGCGCTCGTGTACCCGATGCAGGGGCCCGCCGGGATCTTCGGCCCCACCTGCGAGGCATGCGCGCGGCTGGCCGCCGAGGAGGTCAACAAGGCGGGCGGCGTGCTCGGCAAGGAGCTGCGGCTGCTGGAGGTCGACGGCGGTGCGGAGCCGTGGCGAGTCGCGCGGGACGTCGAGGCACTGGTGGCCACGGGCGTCGTCCAGGGTGTCACCGGCTGGCACATCTCGTCGGTGCGGCAGGCGGTGGCGCCGCGCATCGCCCACCGGGTGCCCTATGTGTACACGGCCCTGTACGAGGGCGGCGAGCGCACCGAGGGCGTCTTCATGACGAGCGAGACCCCCGACTGGCAGCTGCTGCCGGCGATGCGGCACCTCGCCGAGTCGCGGCGGGTGCGGCGCTGGTTCGTCGTCGGCAACAACTACGTCTGGCCCAGACGGACGGCCAAGGCCGCCCGTCACTACGCCCGCGCCTGCCGGGGCCGGGTCTGCGGCGAGGCGTATCTCCCGCTGGGCACCGAGGACTTCCACGACGTGCTGCGGCGCATCGAGCACGCGGACGCCGACGGCGTGCTGATGCTGCTGGTCGGCAGCGACGCGGTCCGCTTCAACCGGGCCTTCGCCGCGTCCGGGCTCGACCAGCGGTGTCTGCGGCTGAGCACGTTGATGGACGAGAACATGCTGATGGCCAGCGGGTCGGAGGCGACCCGCGACCTGTTCAGCACGGCCGGGTTCTTCGCGTCACTGGTGAACCAGGACTCCCTGGACTTCCACGGCCAGTACGCGGCCCGTTTCGGCATCGAGGCACCCGCCCCGGGCAGCCTCGGCGAGTCCTGCTACGAAGGCGTACTGCTGCTGGCGGCGCTCATCGAGCGGGCTCGCACCCTGGACGTCTCCGCGATCGGAGAGGCCGCCGACGCGGTCTCCTACGAAGGGCCGCGCGGACTGCTGCGTCTGAAGGACCGGCATGTGCGCCAGCGCATCTACCTGGCCGAGGCGGACGGGCTCGACTTCAACGTGCTCGCCCAACTGCGCGCTCCCCACGGCCTGTTGTGACCTCGCCCACCAGGCTCGCGGCCAGCCGGTCCAGCAGGGTGTCCAGTCGCTCCCCGTCGTCGTCCGTCAGCAGCGGTTCCAACTCCGCCCAGTCGGCCCGCACTTCACGGATCAGCAATTGCCAGCGCGCCATCCCGCGCGGGGTGAGATGGGCCAGGATGCGGCGCCGGTCGGCGGGGTCGACGCGGCGGAAGACCAGGTTCTGGTCGACGAGCTGATCGATCAGCTTGGTCAGGCTCGGCGCCGGCAGGAAGGCGTGGTCGGCCAGCGCCGTCATGTTGTGGCCCTGCCCGTCCGAGAGCAGGTCCAGCACCCGCCAGGCCTCGATCGAGCAGTCGAACTCGTCCAGTACCGACTGCACTCGGCGCACGGCAAGGCGCTCGGCCAGGGTGAGCAGGTGGAGGACTTCCTCGGGCCGCCTCGCCATCGCACTCCTCCGCTCGAACCTCGGCTCCCCGCGACGGGGATGCCCGGAGCCTACCGCCGATCACCGTTCCCTTGACAAGCCGGGAAAACAGAAACTTTCCACAGGAAGTAATAATTTTCGTTCCCTGAAGTGCCGTCAAGTCTGAATCCCGGTGAGAACACTCCTCGCTTTCGCTCGTTCATTTACTTCCTCTGGAAACTACCCTTCAATTTCGCCGAAACGCCGTGGAAACAGTGCTCTCGCAAGCTGTGGTCGCACTTCAGCGACCAGGCCGGACCCCGCCCCGGAAGCTCTGAGGAGTTCTCGAAGTCCCCAAAGTCCCGAAGTTCCCCATTCTCGTATCGCCCTTCGGGGCAAGGAGGTTGTGCATGTCCGGGTTCCACATCAGCAGACGCGGTCTGCTGGCCGGCGTATCGGCCGTCGGCGCGTCCGCTGCCCTCAGCGCCTGCGGCGCCAAGACCGGCGACAGCTCCTCCACCGACAGTGCCGGCGCCAAGGCGGACACCTCCGGCGCCACGGTCAAGGTCGGCCTGCTGAACTCGCTCTCGGGCACCATGGCCATCAGCGAGGTCACCGTCCACAACGCGCTGCTGCTCGCCGTCAAGGAGATCAACGCCGCCGGCGGCGTGCTGGGCAAGAAGCTCAAGCCCATCAGCCAGGACGGCGCGTCCGACTGGCCGACCTTCGCGGAGAAGGCGGAGGCCCTGATCACGGACGACAAGGTCGCGGCCACCTTCGGCTGCTGGACCTCCGCCAGCCGCAAGGCCGTCAAGCCCGTCTTCGAGCGCTACAAGTCGCCGCTGTTCTACCCCGTGCAGTACGAGGGCCTGGAGCAGTCGCCGTACATCTTCTACATCGGCGCGACCACCAACCAGCAGATCGTGCCCGCGCTGGACTACCTCAAGAAGCAGGGCCTGACCAAGCTCTACCTGGTCGGCAGCGACTACGTCTTCCCGCGCACCGCCAACAAGATCATCAAGGCGTACGCGAAGGCCAACGGTATGCAGGTGATGGGCGAGGACTACGCGCCCCTGGGCTCCACGGAGTTCAGCACCATCGTCAACAAGGTCAAGGACTCCGGCGCGGACGCCGTGTTCAACACCCTCAACGGCGACAGCAACGTGGCCTTCTTCAAGGAGTACAAGTCCTCCGGGATGACCGCGAAGAGCATGCCGGTGCTGTCGGTCTCCATCGCGGAGGAGGAGGTCAAGAGCATCGGCACCCAGTACCTTCAGGACCAGCTGACCGCGTGGAACTACTACGAGACCACGCCCGGCGCGGCGAACACCAAGTTCGTGGCGGCGTACCAGGCCGCGTACGGCAAGGACAAGCCGACCAGCGACCCGATGGAGGCCGCCTACATCTCGGTCTACCTGTGGAAGGAGATGGTCGAGAAGGCCGGCTCCTTCGACGTCGCCAAGATCAAGGAAGCCGCCGGCGGCATCGCCTTCGACGCCCCGGAAGGCAAGGTCACGGTCGACGGCGCCACCCAGCACGTCTACAAGACGGCCCGGATCGGCAAGGTCGGCGCGGACGGTCTCATCGCCGAGGTCTGGAACTCGGGCAAGCCGATCAAGCCGGACCCGTACCTGAAGGGCTACTCCTGGGCGTCCGGCCTCTCCTGAGCCTTCGGCACCTGGTGGGACCCGGCCTCCGCGCAGGCCGGGTCCGCCCCGCGCCCGCCCTTCCGTCCCCGCACCCGGAGCCGCTTCATGACGGTCATCCTCAACCAGTCGTTCACCGGCATCAGCATCGGTGCCGTCCTTCTGCTCATCGCGCTCGGCCTGACCCTGACCTTCGGTCAGATGGGCGTGATCAACATGGCGCACGGCGAGTTCATCATGGCCGGCGCCTACACGACGTACGTCCTCCAGAAGTCCATCAGCAGCGCCGGCCTCTCGCTGCTCGTCGCCCTGCCCGTGGCCTTCGTCGTCGCCGGAGCCATGGGGGCGCTGCTCGAATGGCTGCTCATCCGGCGCCTGTACACCCGCCCACTGGACACCCTGCTGGTCACCTGGGGCGTCTCGCTGATGCTCCAGCAGCTCGCCCGGGACATCTTCGGCGCCCCGAACGTGCAGACCCATGCCCCGGACCTGCTCACCGGCAACATCTCCATAGGCGGCGGCATCACCCTCGCCAACAGCCGGCTGTTCATCCTCGGCCTCGCCCTGCTGTGCGTCCTCGCCCTCACGCTCATCCTGCGGCTCACCCCGCTCGGCCGCCGCATCCGGGCCGTCGTACAGAACCGCGACCTCGCCGAAGCGTCCGGCATCCCCACCGGCCGGGTCGACCGGATGACCTTCTTCATCGGCTCGGGTCTCGCCGGCGTCGCCGGTGTCGCGCTCACGCTGGTCGGCCCGATCGGCCCGACGATGGGCACCAACTACATCGTCGACGCCTTCCTGGTCGTGGTCGTCGGCGGCATCGGTCAGCTCAAGGGCAGCGTCATCACGGCCTTCGCGCTCGGTGTGCTCCAGTCCGTGCTGGAGTACTCGACGACGGTCAGTGTCGCCAAGGTCGTCGTGCTCGTGGCGATCGTCGCCTTCCTCCAGTGGCGGCCCCAGGGCCTGTACACACTGCGCACCCGGAGCCTGGCATGACGACAACGACGCCCCCCACCGCTGTGACCCCGCCGCCCGCGTCCCTGCTGGAGCGCTTCCGCGTGCCCGGTGGCTTCGCCCTCGGCGCGCTCCTCCTGCTCGGCATCGCCCCGCTCGTCCTGTCCGACTTCCGCCTCTCGCTGCTGGCCAAGTACCTGTGCTACGCGATCGTGGCCGTCGGCGTCAGCCTGGCCTGGGGCCGGGGCGGACTGCTCGTCCTCGGCCAGGGTGTCTTCTTCGGCCTCGGCGGCTACGCCATGGCCATGCACCTCAAGCTCGCCGACGCCGCCGCCACCGGCGAGAAGCTGCCCGACTTCATGCAGCTCTACGGCACCGGCGACGCCCTGCCCTGGTGGTGGCAGCCCTTCGCCAACCCGGCCTTCGCACTCGCCATGACCGTCCTGCTGCCCATGGCGGTCGCCGCGCTGCTCGGCTTCTTCGTCTTCCAACGCCGGGTCAAGGGCGCCTACTTCGCGATCCTCAGCCAGGCCCTGGCCGCCGCCCTCTCCATCTGGCTGATCGGCCAGCAGGCCACCACCGGCGGCACCAACGGCCTCACCGACATCCAGGGCTTCTTCGGCTACGACCTCAACGACCCCGTCAACCAGCGCATGGTGTACTTCGTCATCGCCGTCGTCCTGCTGCTGTTGATGGCCGCCGCCCGCCAGCTGTTCGTCAGCCGCTACGGCGAACTCCTCATCGCCGTACGGGACTCCGAGGAGCGGGTGCGCTTCCTCGGCTACAACCCGGCCAACGTCAAACTCGTCGCGTACGTCGTCGCCGCGGGTATGGCGGGCCTGGCCGGCGCCCTGTTCGTCCCGGCCGTGGGGATCATCTCCCCGGCGCTGATCGGGATCGTGCCGTCCATCGGCTTCGTCATCGGCGCGGCGGTCGGCGGCCGGGCGAGCCTGGTGGGCGCGGTCCTCGGCGCCATCGCGGTGGCCTGGGCGCAGAGCACGCTCTCCGACGCCTTCCCCGCCGCGTGGACCTACCTCCAGGGGCTGCTGTTCGTCGTGGCCGTCGGCTTCCTGCCCGGTGGTCTGGCCTCACTGCTGGCCGTCGCCCGCAACCGCCGTACCCGCACCACCCGTTCAGGAGGGACCGCATGAGCGGCGAGGCACTGACCATCCGCGATCTACGGGTCACCTTCGACGGCTTCACGGCCGTCGGCGGCGTCGACCTGGACGTCGAGCCCGGCGACCTGCGCTTCCTCATCGGACCGAACGGCGCCGGCAAGACCACGCTGGTCGACGCGGTCACCGGCCTGGTGAAGGCCACCGGCTCGGTCCGCTTCGGCGAGAAGGAACTCCTCGGCAAGCCCGTGCACCACATCGCCCGCATGGGCATAGGGCGCACCTTCCAGACGGCCACGGTCTTCGAGGAACTGAACGTCCTGCAGAACCTTGACATCGCGGCGGGCGCCGGGCGCGGGCCGCTCGCCCTGCTCCGCCGCCGCAAGGACATCCCGGAGCCGGTGACGAGAGCACTGGAGACCACCGGCCTGACCGACCTGCGCCACCGGCCCGCGGGCGCGCTGGCCCACGGCCAGAAGCAGTGGCTGGAGATCGGCATGCTGCTCGTCCAGGACGTGAGGCTGCTGCTGCTCGACGAACCCGTCGCGGGCATGAGCCACGACGAACGCGAGGCCACCGGCGAACTGCTGCAACGGGTGAGCGAGGACCACACGGTCGTCGTCATCGAACACGACATGGACTTCATGCGCTCCTTCGCCCGCAGCGTCAGCGTCCTGCACGCCGGCAAGGTCCTCAGCGAGGGCACGGTCGCCGAGGTCCAGGCCGACCCGCGGGTCCAGGAGGTCTATCTCGGCCGCGCCGGCGAACCCGACCCCGCCGCCGCTGCCGTTCCCGTCGCCGAGGAGGCGTGACGTCCATGCTGGAGATCAACACCGTTCGGGCGGGCTACGACCGTACGACCGTGCTGCACGGCGTGAGCGTCGAGGTCCCCGAGGACGGCGTCGCGGCCGTCCTCGGCCACAACGGCGCCGGCAAGAGTACGCTGCTGCGCGCCGCCATGGGCCTGCTCAAGCCGAAGAGCGGGACCGTCCTGCTGGACGGCGAGGACATCACCCGCCTCGCCCCGCACCAGCGGGTGGCCCGCGGCATGGCCTACGTGCCCCAGGGCCAGCAGTCCTTCCCGCACCTGACCACCGCCGAGAACCTGCGGCTCGTCGCCGACGGCCGCCCCGACGGCAAGGAGGCCATCGCCGAGGCACTGGACCTCTTCCCCGCCCTGAGCGAGCTGTCCGGCCGTCGCGCCGGACTGCTCTCCGGCGGCCAGCGCCAGCAACTCGCCATCGCCCGCGCCCTGGTCACCCGCCCAAGGCTGCTCCTGCTCGACGAGCCGACCGAAGGCATCCAGCCGTCGGTCGTCGCCGAGATCGAGGAGACGATCCTGGCCCTGGCCCGCAAGGGCGGACTGTCCGTCCTCCTGGTCGAGCAGCACGTCGGCTTCGCCATGCGCGCCGCGCAGCGCTACTACGTCCTGGAGGCGGGCCGGGTGACCTCCTGGGGCGAAGGCGGAACGGCGGCCGAACAGACGGTGAGGGCCGCGCTCAGCGTGTGAGGAACGACAGGTTCAGGCAGAGGTGATCAAGGTGGCCCACACCGCGTTGCCGCCGGTGAGCCGTGATCGGTCGACTCCCCAGGTGTGCGCGATCTCCTGGACCAGGAACAGCCCCCGGCCGCTCTCGTCGTCCGGCCCCGGCCGGCATCTGGACAGGCTGGCGCCCGCATAGTCGTGGTCGTGCACTTCCAGGCGGAGGCGGTGGTCCGTGACGAGCCCCATGCCGCACAGGATCTGCCGGCTGGGCGTGTGGCACACGGCGTTGGCGGCCAGCTCCGACATGAGGAGCTCCGCGTCCGCGGACACCTCACTGGGCAAGTGCCAGGCGGCCATGCGTGCGTTCATCGAGTGGCGGGCGACTCTGACGCTGGACCGGTGTGCGGGGAGTTCGATCCAGTGCGTTCGCTCCGGCCGCGCGAAGTCCGGGAGCTGGGGGGAGGGAGTCGTGTGGGGGGACACGCTGGTCGCCTTCCATCAGGAGGGGCGCAGTGGGGGAACGACAACTCCGCGTGATGACACGGCTGTTGACAGTGACGCTCACGGCTCGACGTGATCGCTCACGCAAGTAACTATGCTCGAAGCCCAGTTCACACTGCAACCATCTGCCTGATAATTTCAGAACGACGGATTCCGCTTGGCAGCATCAGCAAGTCGCTGCCTCGGTCGTACTGGTGACAGTTCCTCAGGAGGTGGCGCGGTGAACGAAGCTCGTGCAGGCGCGGGCACCAGCGCACCCACCGTTCTCCGCATGATCCTGGGCCGGCGGCTCCAGGAGAGGCGGCTTGGCGCGGGCGTGTCGCTGGACGCCGCGGCAAAGGCCCTGCGGGTGACGTCGCTGACCATCCGCCGCCTGGAGAAGGCGGAGGTCGGTCTCAGGCCCCTCTACGTGGAGAAGCTGCTCCAGACGTACGGGGCCGCCCAAAAGGAGATCGACGAGTTCGTCGCCCTCGCCGAGCGGGCCAACGAGCCAGGCTGGTGGCACGCCTACCGCGATGTGGTCCCGAGCTGGTTCACCGCCTACGTGAGCCTGGAGACCGGGGCCAAGACCCTGCGCACCTACGAGCCCCACTACGTCACGGGACTGCTCCAGACGTACGGGTACGCGCGCGCCGTCCTGAGCGGGGGGTTCCCCAACGACACCGAGGAGGACCTGGAGCGGCGCGTCGACCTGCGGCTGCGCCGCCAGGGCCTGCTGGTCAGACCCGACGCCCCCACGCTGTGGGTGGTGATGGAGGAAGCCGTACTGCACCGGGTGGCGGGCGGCGCCGAGATCATGCGGGAGCAGATCGACCGGCTCCTGGAGGTCTCGGAGCTGGATCACGTCAGCGTCGACATCGTGCCGTTCTCCGCCGGGGCCCACGTCGGGGCGTGCGCGCCCTTCACCTACTTCCGGTTCGAGGAGCCGGAGCTGCCGGACATCGTCTACAGCGAGATCCTGTCCGCCTCCGTGTACCTGGACCAGCGCTCCGATGTCGCGGCCCATCTCGAAGCGCACAACCGGATGTCCCTGCTGACCTCCTCCGCGGACAGCAAGGCCCTCCTGAACCGCATGCGCAAGGAGTATTCATGACCTTCTCCGACGGCAGTGTCTACAACGGGATGCCCGCCTCCGACCTGGGCGAGCAGGGCTGGGAGTGTCCGTGGAGCGGTCCCAACGGGGGGCAGTGCGTGGAAACCAAGCAACTCGCCGACGGCCGGGTGGCGGTGCGCCAGTCGACCGATCCCGCCGGTCCCGCGCTGATCTACTCCCCGCAGGAGATCGCCGCCTTCGTCCAGGGGATCAAACGAGGCCTCGCCGATCACCTGACGGCCGGCTGAACCGAACCAACGCGGGAAGGATCCGAGCCGGCCCCGGCCACGACCTGCCCGGCACACCACGTACACCACCGAAGGGGACAGGATGAGCAACACCCGCGCCGCACGGGGCATCGACACCAGCCGGCCGCACTCCGCCCGCATGTACGACTACTACCTCGGCGGCAAGGACCACTTCGACGTCGACAAGCAGGCCGCCGAGACCGTCGCCGCTGCCTACCCCGGCATCTTCGTGTGCGCCCGCGAGAACCGGGCCTTCATGCACCGCGCCACCCGCGTCCTCGCCCGGGAACACGGCATACGCCAGTGGCTCGACATCGGCACGGGTATCCCCACCGAACCCAACCTCCACCAGGTCGCCCAGAGCGTCGTCCCCGAAGCACGGGTGGTCTACGCCGACAACGACCCCCTCGTCCTCAAGTACGCCGAACGCCTCATGCGCAGCACCCCCCAGGGCCGCACCACCTACATCGAGGCGGACGTCAACGACCCGGGAGCGCTCCTCGCCGCCCCCGAACTGGCCGAGATCCTGGACCTCGACCGGCCCGTGGCCCTGTCCCTGAACGCCCTCATGCACTTCGTCACCGACGCCCAGGACCCCTACGGAATCGTCAGCCGCCTGCTCGACGCCCTCCCGTCGGGCAGCGCCCTGGCCCTCAGCCACTGCACGCCCGACTTCGACCCGCCCACCTGGCAGAAGGTCACCGACATCTACACCAATGCCGGGACCCCGGTCCGGTTCCGCTCGCAGAAGGACGTCGCGCGCTTCTTCGCCGGGCTCGACCTGCTCGACCCCGGCGTCACCGTCGGCCATCGCTGGCGGCCCGACGCGTCATCCGGGGACGAACCCGCGCAGGCTCCCACGGACGCCGAGGTCAGCCTGTGGACCGGGGTGGGCATCAAGCCCTGACCGGCGGGTCGGTGGGTGCGGGCAGCAACGGGGTGAGCCGCCCTTCGGGTATGGGCTCGGTATGAGTCCGGTGTGACGTCGGCATCTCAGGTGCCTGCGCGAACGGGTCCGGGAGCCTGCGGCGTAGGGTGCCTCAGCAGGTCCGGGTTCTCCCTCGGAGGGCAGGCCGGGTGTCCGGTACGCCATGGAGGAAGACCACGATGGGAAGTTTGCCCGAGCTCACCGTCGGACGGCTGTTCTCCTCGTGGCACCTGGATGTGCCCGCGCTGCTGCTCGTCGTCCTGCTCGGCACCTTGTACGGCTGGGGCGTGCGGCGCCTGAGGCAGCGGGGCGAGCCCTGGCCGGTCGCCCGCGTCGCCGCCTTCGCGCTGCTCGGGCTCGGGACACTCGTCGTGGCCACGATGAGCGCACTGGCCGGGTACGACCACGCGCTGTTCTGGCCGGCCGCCGTCCAGAACGTCCTCCTCGACCTGATCGCACCGCTCGGTATGGCCCTGGGCGATCCGCTGCGGCTGGCCGTCCGCGCCCTGCCCGAGCGCGCCGCCGGCCGTGTGCGGCGGGCGCTGACCGGGCGGCTGGTACGCCTGCTGACCTTCCCGCTGGTCAGCACGGCGCTCGTGCTCACGACCGAGCTGACGGTGTACTTCACCCCGTACTTCGAAACCGCCCTCCGCGACGGCTGGCTGCATGAACTCATGTATCTGCACCTGCTGCTCGCCGGCTGCCTGTTCGTCGTCCCGGTGCTCACTGGCGAGGAGACACTGCCGAGTTGGTGCACCCATCCCGTCCGGGCGGCACTGGTCTTCGTCGACGGGATCATCGACGCCGTACCGGGCATCGTGGTGATGACCCACGGCACGCTGATCGCCGGGGCCTGGTACCTGCACCACGCCCCGCCCTGGGCGCCGGACGTGGAGCACGACCAGCAACTCGGCGGCGGAGCGATGATCAGCATCGCCGAACTGGTGGCGCTGCCCTTTCTCCTCGCGATCCTGATGCAGTGGGCCCGAACCGAACGCGCCCAGACCGCCGAGCTGGACAGCCGCTTGGAGGCGGAGCTGGTACCGGCGGCGGGACCGGAACAGGCACCGGAGCAGGCTGCGGAACTCGTACGGCCGTGGTGGGAGACCGAGAACGGGGAAGTCGCCCAGCGCATCCGCCAGCAGCGGCCGGGGCGGGGACGGTAACAGTACGCTCTGAAATGCCGGTTGGCCTTGAACACTGAGCCTTCGCCCCGAAGGCGTAATCGTCCGCGTCGCCGAGGTCGGGGACGGCCGCTCAGTCGGGTCGTGCCGGGCGCGAGTCCGGCTCCGCTGCCTCGGCGACGCGTTTGATGTTCGCCAGCCGCCGGTCCCAGTCGGCCGCGAGCGCGGCCATCCACCGGGCGGTCACGTCCAGCGCCGCGGGCCGTACCGCGTAGCGCACCTCGCGTCCGACCCGGCTGCCGGAAACCAGGCCGGCGGCGTCCAGGACGGCGAGGTGCTTGACCACTGCCTGTCGCGAGACGGGAAGTGGTTCGGCGAGTGTCGTCGCGGTGGCCTCGCCCTGTGCGGCGAGCAGTTCGAGCAGCCGGCGTCGCGTCGGGTCGGCCAGCGCGGCGAGAACGCCGTCGACCGCCTCGTCGGCGTCGCGCTGTTCGTCTCCCGATCGTCTGAGGCGTGGAGCCTTGCGCCCGTGTAAGCTCTAGATGAAAATGACAATCGTATTTAACTAGGGCTGCGAGGGTTGCTGTGCTGGATCCGTATGAACGTTCGGCCGAATACCTCGACCTCTTGATCGCCGGGACATGGCAGTCCCTCGGTCCGGCACTGGCCGAAGCGCTCCAGCAGGTGAAGGCGGAGCGCGGACCGGTAGTCGAGGTCGGGGCCGGTACGGGCCGGGGGATCCGGGCCATCTGCGCCGCGCTTCCGGGCGATGATCCCGTGCTGGCCGTCGAGCCCTCTTCCGCCATGCGCGCCGTGCTGCTGGCGCGCGTCCACGACGCCCCCGAACTGCGCGAGCGGGTCACGGTGCTGGCGGAGGACGCCGTACACGCTCCACTCCCCGACGGCCTGCGCGCGATGGTCGCGGTGAACGTGCTGGGACACCTGCCGCCGGCCGAACGGCGGGCCCTGTGGGGGAGCGCCTCACTCCGACTCGCGCCCGGCGGCGCACTCGTCGTCGGTGTCACTCCGCCTTTCGTGCCCGAGCGGGTTCCGCGCACCCGGATGGCTTCGGCGGCCGTGGGCGCACTCCGCTACGAGGGGTGGGCCACCGCGGAGCCCTCGGGGGAGGACGAGATCACCTGGCACATGGACTACCACGTCCTGCGGGAGGGCCGGCTGCTGTCGGAGGTCACGGTCGACTACCGCTGGTGGGTGGCGAGCGAGAGCCGCCTGGCCGCGGAGGCCGCCGAAGCCGGTCTGGTCATGCGGCCCGCAGGAAAGCCCGACCTCGGGTTGTACCTCCTCACGCGCCCGGGTGAGTAACGCCCGGTGTCCGAAATAACCCATACCACCGTCCACATCTTCCACGGAGCGGAGGCCGGATGAGTCAGCTCGTCCTTGCCGAAGACGTCCTCGCAAGCACCATCGAATGTATCGGCGAAGTCCTCGGCATGCAGAGCGACTTGATCGCACTGGACACACCCTTGTCGGCTCTGGGGCTGGAGTCGTTCACCGCTGTGCGGCTACGGCGCCGGATCCGCGAGCGCACCGATGCCGACCTTCCCCTGACGGCCTTCCTCGACGGCGCCACCGCTCAGGACGTCGCGAACCTGCTCGCCGTCGAAGTACCGGCGGCAAAGAGCGGCACGCAGGCCGCGGCAAAGAGCGGCACGCAGGCCCCCGCCGTCACTGCGAGTCCCCATGACAGTCCCCATGACGACGGGGAACCGTTCCCCCTGACGCCCATTCAGGCGTCCTACTTCGTCGGCAGGCAGGAAGGGCTGCCCCTCGGAGGGGTGGCCACCTTCTACTACTACGAGTACGACCGCCTCGCCGAGGACCCCCTCACGGATCTGGGACGCCTGGAAGCAGCCTGGAACCGGTTGATCGAGCACCACCCGATGCTCCGTATGACCGTGGACGAGCGCGGCCGGCAGCGCATCCTCGCCGATGTCGAGCCCTACCGGATCGGCACCACCGACCTGCAAAACGCCTCCCCGGACGACGCCCACCTCGCGCTGTCCCGCCTGCGCCACGAGCGCTCCCACCAGGTGAGGCCGACCGGCACCTGGCCACTCTTCGACCTCCACGCGGCGCTGCTGCCGGACGGCACGACACGGCTCCACGTCGGCGTGGACGTGCTCATCACCGATCTCGCGGGCTGGATGCTCCTGATGCGCCAGTGGGGCCGGCTCGTCACCGACCCCACCGCACAACTCCCGGTCCCCAAAACGGACTTCGCGCGCATGCAGCGGGCCCGTACGACCGATCCGGACTGGGCCGCGCGGCGCACTCGCGACCGCGCCTACTGGTCCGAGCGCGCTCCCCGACTTCCCGATGCCCCACGACTTCCCGTCCTGCGCACGGCGGAGGACACCACGCCTCCCCGGTTCGTCCGGAGTGCCGCGGTCCTCGACGCGCCGACGTGGGCCGCCGTCCGTGCCCGCAGCGCGGAATTCGGCGTCACCCCGACCGCCACGCTCCTCGCCGCCTTCGCCGCCGTGCTGGGCCGCTGGGGAGCCGGTGACCGGATATGCCTCAACACCACCCTGTTCGACCGGCCCGAGACATCGGGTGAGGCGGCCGACGCGGTGGGCGACTTCACCACCACCGCCCTCGTCGGCACACCTCCCTTCACGCCCGGGAACGGGGAAGGATTCGCGGGCTACGCCGCGGAGGTCAACCGATGTTTCTGGGCAGACCTGGACCACCGCTCCGTCTCCGGGGTGGAGGTACTCAGGGACCTCGTCCCCGGACCGGGCTCCGACACCGCCGCCCCCGCTCCCCGCTATCCGGTCGTGTTCACCAGTGGGGTGGGCCTCGGCGGTGACGACGAGCCGCCCGCCGCCTGGATCGGCGAGGAGGTCTACGGCATCTCCCAGACCCCTCAGGTCCTCCTGGACCACATCGTGTGGGACGAAGGCGGCCGGCTCCGGCTCGCCTGGGACTCGGTCGACGGCGCGTTCCCCGCCGGCTACGTACAGGACCTGCTCGACGCCCATGTCCGGCTGCTGCGCAGGCTGGCGGACAGCGCCGCGTGGCGGGATCCCGCACTGGGCTGGGACCCGACCTTCCGTCCGGAGGAGCCGCTCGACGTCGCGCCCTTCCCCGACGCGGGCCCTCTGCTGCACTCGCCGGTGCGGGAAGCCGCCCGACGGGATCCGCAGCGGCCCGCCCTGCACGGGGCATCCGGTGCCGTGACGCACGGCCGGCTCGCGGAGAACGGCGCCGCCACGGCCGCGCTGCTGACCGCTCATCAGGCCGGGCCCGGCGATCTGGTGGCCGTGGCCTGCGAGAAGGGCGTCGCGCAGATCACCGCCGTCCTCGGGGTCAGCACCGCCGGGGCGGGCTACCTGCCCATCGAGCCCACGTGGCCCGACGCGCGGGTCGCCGCCGTCTGCGAACGGGCCGGTGTCCGGCACGCGTTGGTCGGCCGCGGGGTGAAGATCGCCTGGCCGCCGGGTGTCACCGTGCACCGGCTGACCGCCGCGGGCAGGCCCGCACGCCGTGCCGTCCGCGAAGACCTCGTGGCCTCGAAGACGCCGAGCCCGGACGACCTCGCCTACACGATCTTCACCTCCGGCTCCACGGGCAGCCCGAAGGGCGTCGAGATCCAGCACCGCGCGGCCCGCACCACCATCGACGACATCGTGGACCGGTTCGGCATCGACGCCGACGACCGCGTACTGGCCCTGTCCGCCCTCAGCTTCGACCTCTCCGTCTTCGACATCTACGGCGTCCTGGGCGCGGGCGGCTCCCTGGTCCTGCCCGACCCCGCCCGGCAGCGGGACCCGCAGCACTGGCTGGAGCAGGCGGGACGTCATGGCGTCACCGTGTGGAACACCGCCCCGGCCCTGCTGGAGATGCTGGTCGAGTACGCGGAGCTGGAACCGGAGGCAGCCGCCGAGGGCCTGCGCACCCTGCGCCTGGTGATGCTGTCCGGTGACTGGATCCCCCTGACCCTGCCCGAGCGGCTGCGCGTACTCGCCCCGCAGGCCGAGTTCATGAGCCTGGGCGGCGCCACCGAGGCGTCGATCTGGTCCATCACCTACCCCGTCGAGAACACCGACCCGAGCTGGCGCAGCATCCCCTACGGCCGGGCCCTGCGGGGCCAGTCCTTCCACGTACTGGACGAGCAGGGTGCGCCGTGTCCGGTCGGTGCGGCCGGTGAGCTGTTCATCGGCGGTGACGGGCTGGCTCGCGGCTACGCCGGCGACGCCGTACAGACCGCCGAGCGCTTCGCGATCCACCCCGTCCTCGGGCAGCGTCTCTATCGCACCGGTGACCTGGGCAGGTGGGCGGTGGACGGGACCATCGAATTCCTCGGCCGCGCCGACCGGCAGGTGAAGATCCGGGGGCATCGCATCGAGCTGGGTGAGATCGAGTCGGTGCTGGGCCGCCACCCCGGCGTGCGGCAGTGCGTCGCCTCGTCCGTGCGGGGACCCGATGGGCGGCCACGGCTTGTCGCCCATCTGTCGCCGAAAGCAACCGCCCAGGCCCCGTCTCCGGAGGAACTCGCGACGGCGCTGCGCGAGCGGCTGCCCGACTACATGATCCCCAGCCGGTTCGTCGTCCTGGACCAGTTGCCGGTCACCGCCAACGGGAAGATCGACCACGCGGGCCTGCCGAGCCCGTACGGGGACCAGGCCACCCGCGGCGAGGCCGCGGAAGCGGTGGTCGCCGCCGAGCCGCGGCCCGTGGATGACATGCCATCAGATGAGACCGGTGCCGGCTGGGCCGCCGAAGCGCTCGACGAAGCCGCCGCCCTCGGACTGGAGGCAGCGATCGTCCTCAGGCCGGGCGCGCTTGCGCCCGAGCAGGCACTGGAGGCGGCCGCGCACTGGCTGCGACGGGTACAGCGACTGGCGGGGCCGTCCCGTCTCGAACCACGGCTCGCGGCCGGGGGACTGGCCGAGATCGTCCACCGTCCGGCTTCCTCGAGTACGGCGATCCCCGGGCCCGTTCTGTCTCGGGGCGCCGTCGCCGGTCCCCAGGCCGACCCCGTGCGGGACCGGGCCGTGCTCGACGAGGTCACTGCCGTCCTCGCCGATCTCACGGGCAGCCCGGTGGCGGCCGACAGCACCTTCAGTGCCCTGGGCGCGACCTCACTCACCCTGGTCCTGGCACATCGCAGGCTCCGCCAGGGCATCGCCCCGCGCCTGGCTCTGGCCGACATGTTCGAGCACGCCGGTGTCGGCTCGCTCGCCGCGCGGATCAGTGAACTGCACCCCCGGGAACCTGGCCCACAGCCCGGCACGGACGCGCCCCTGGCCGGGGGCGGCCCGCGTCACCCGGCGCCCTCGGACCTCCGTACCGCCACCGCCATACCCCAGCCACGCCGTGCCTCGCGGGTCGCCGCGCGTGCCCTTGCCCGGGAGACCACCGGATGACCCAGTCCCCTGAACAGAGCTACCCGTCTGAACGGAGCTACCCCTCGCGGGCGGTGGACCGGGGAGACGACGAACTGATCGCCGTCACCGCCCTCGACTGCCGTTTCCCGGGTGCCCCGGACACCGAGTCCTTCTGGGACCTGCTCGCGGCGGGACGCAGTGGGCTGGCCCGGCAGACCGAGCAGGAACTCGCCGAGAGCGGCGTGCCGGCCCGGCTGCGGCGCAATCCGGCGTATGTGCCGGTGAGCGGACTGATCGACGGCCAGGACCTGTTCGACCCGGAGCCGTTCGGGCTCACCGATGCCGAGGCCGCCCTGATGGATCCTCAGCAGAGACTGTTCCTGGAGGCGTGCTGGCGGGTGCTGGAACGGGCCGGGCACGGATCGGGCGTCGGGGCAGGCGCCGTAGGAGTCTTCGCCGGCGCGGCCCACAGCGACTACCTGACCCGGCACCTCGCCCGCCGCTACACCGACTCCGCCACCGACCCGGTCGGCAGTCTCCAGGCGGCGATCTCGGGCGTCGGCGACTATCTGCCGCTGCACGTCGCCCATCGGCTGGCCCTCACCGGACCGGCGATCTCGGTCGGCACCGCCTGCTCCACCTCCCTGGTGGCCGTCCATCTGGCGGCGCAGTCCCTGCTGGCGGGGGAGTGCGACACCGCCCTGGCCGGCGGTTCCTCGCTGATCGTTCCGCAGGGCAGGGGCTACCTCCATGTCCCCGACGGCATCTTCTCGACCGACGGGCGGGTGCGTCCGTTCTCCGCGGAGGGTTCCGGAATCGTGCACAGCCAGGGCGTGGGCGTCGCCGTCCTGCGCCGCCTCGCGGACGCCCTCGCCGACGGCGACCCGGTCCTCGCCGTCCTGCACGGGTCCGCGGTGAACAACGACGGTGGGGACCGCACCGCGTTCACCGCGCCGTCCCCGCGCGGACAGGCGCGCGCGATCTCCGAGGCCCTCGCCCTCGCCGGCGTCACACCGAGGATGATCAGTTACGTCGAGGCCCACGGAACCGCCACCCGACTAGGCGACGTGGTCGAACTGGCGGCCCTGAAGAAGGTCTTCGGTGAGAGGGGCCCCGCGTGGTGCGCCCTTGGTTCCGTCAAGAGCAACATCGGGCACGCCAACTCGGCGGCCGGCATCGCCGGATTCGCCAAGGCCGTACTCGCGCTGCACCACGGAGTGCTTCCCCCTTCCCTCGGCGCCCTGCCCCTGAATCCCGACCTCGAATTCGAGAACTCCCCGTTCACCGTGCCCCTTCGGGCCGACCCATGGGCCGGGCCGCGGTACGCGGGCGTCAGTTCCTTCGGTATCGGCGGGACCAATTGCCACGTGGTGCTGGGCAGTGCGCCGCAGCGCGCCATGGCCCCCGCGGACGGCCGTCCCCAGTTGGTCCTGCTGTCCGCACATCGCGACGACGCCCTGGAACGCCTGGCCGCCGCCACGGCCACCGCCCTGGACCGGCCGGACGTCGACACGGCCGACGCCGCGTACACCCTGCACACCGGCCGCGGCGAACACTCCCACCGGACGGCCGCGGTGCTCGGTGAGACGCCCGGCGCTCTTGTCTCCGCGCCCCGGCGTGCCGTCCCGCCCACCAGGCCGAGGATCGTCTTCGCCTTCCCCGGCGGCGGCGCCCAATACCCGGGCATGGGTCGTGAACTCCTCGACGAGGAGGCGGAGTTCGCCCGCACGATCGAGGAGTGTGCCGCGCTCTTCGACGGGCGTGGCGACGGCACCGGCCCCGGTCTTGTCCCGCTCCTGGCCGCGGACCTGTCGGACGAGGCGGCCGTCAGGCTGCTGCGGGATCCCGTGCACGGACTCCCGGCGCTGTTCACCGTCTCGCTCGCCACGGCACGCACCCTGCGCTCCTGGGGCATCGAGGCGGACGCGCTCATCGGCCACAGCCTCGGCGAGTACGCGGCCGCCGTCGCGGCCGGGGCCCTTCGGCTCGAGGATGCCGTCGCCCTGGTCGAGGTGCGCTCCCGCGGTATGTCCCGCACCGCGGGCGGAGGCGCGATGCTCACCGTGGCGCTGCCCGAGGACCAGGTCGTGAAGGTGCTGGGCGACCATCCGGACCTGGACCTGGCCGCGGTGAACGCGCCACGGTCCTGCGTGGTCTCCGGACCCGTCGAGGCGGTCACCGTCCTCGAGCGCCGGCTGGCCGCCGAAAGCGTCCACACCGCACGGCTCCACCTGGACGCCGCCGCCCACTCGCGGCTGGTCGATCCGGTGCTGCCGGCGCTGCGCGCCGCCGCCGAGGCGACCGTACCCAGCGTCCCGGCCGTACCGCTCGCCACGACGCTCACCGGACAGCTGCTGCTGACCCCGCCCGGGGCCGAGCACTGGGTGCCCCATCTGCGGTCCGTCGTCAGGTTCTCCGACGCCCTGACCACCGCGCTCGGCACGGGAGGGGCGGTCGTGGTCCAAGTCGGCCCCGGCAGCGGCCTGTTGCAGCTCGTCCGCCAGCACGGCGCGGCGAACGTCGTCGCCACCCTGCCCACCGTGCCCGGGCGCGACGAGCGCCGCGGAGCACGGGCCGCCCTGCTCACGGCCGCGGGCGAACTGTGGACCCACGGCGTCCGGCTCGATCCCGACGCCCTCCACCGGCCCGGCCGACGCCGGATCGCCCTGCCGGGTGTCCCCTTCGACCGGCGGCGCCTGTGGATCGACGAGCCCGACGACCTACGGCCCGGTCACTCGCCCGTGCCGTACACGTCCGCTGCCGAGCCCGACGAGGAGGAGCCGTTCCAGGTGCCGGCGTGGCACCGGACACCGCCCGTCGACACACCCCCACGACTGGAGGGACGCTGGCTCCTCGAAGGCCACCAGGAATCCACGCTGCTGAGCAAGGTCCGTGAGGAACTGACGGCCGCCGGGGCCAGTCCCGTCACCCTCGCGCAGGCAGCCGCCGAACCGTCGCTGCCCTGTGCGGGCCTGATCCTGGTCGACACGCACGACGAGGACGCGGACGGCAGTGCGGACCCGGAGGCGTCCGCCGACCGGGTCACCGAGTCCGTCCTGCGGTACGCGCGGCTCGCCCGGGCCGCCGCCCCCTGGGCCGGCAGCGCGTGCCTGCTCCACGTCAGTGTCGGCGCACACCACGTGGAAAGCGGCGACCGTCCGGTACCGGAGGGCGCCGCATCGCTGGCCGTACCCCGCGTCCTCGCCCAGGAGTTCCCAGGACTGCGCTGGCGCACCCTCGACCTCCCCGCCGGACCGGTGCGCGGCGAGGCCGTCCGGAGGGTGTGCACGGAGGCGGGTTCTCTCGCCTCGGGCGAGCCGAGCGGCGTGGAGGCCGCCTACCGCGGCGGACACCGCTGGGTCCGCGGCGTCACCCCCTGGCGCCCCGCGGCACCCGAGGGAGCGCGGGACCGGGGAACCGCCGTCGTGATCGGCGGACTCGGCGACGTCGGCATGGCCCTCTCCGCGCATCTCGTACGCGGCGGCTGGCGGGTCGTGGTCACCGGCCGCGACGGACTGCCGTCCGACCCGACGCCGGGAACCCCGCAGGCCGAGCGGGCCGACGTCCTGCGACGGCTGCGGGAAGAAGGCGTCGAACTGGACGTTCGGGCCGTCGACGCGGCGGACCCCGACGCCACGGCCGCCCTGCTGCGGACCGTGTCACAGCGGTACGGCCGACTCGACCTGGTGGTGCACGCCGCCGGTGTCGTGGCCTCGGCCGCGGTGGCCCCGCTGCGCGCCGTGGAGCCCGAGACCGTGCGGGCGCACGCCCGGGCGAAGGTGTCGGCAGCGATGGCGCTGCGGTCCGCCATCCGCGGACTGCCGGACGACCTGCGCCCCGTCAGCGTTCTGCTGATGTCGTCGGCCACCACCTTCGTCGGCGGCTTGGGGCTGGCCCCGTACGCCGCGGCCAACCGCTTTCTCGACGCCCTGGCCGAACGGGAGGACGCCGAGCGGGAGGACGCCGAGCAGGAGGCAGTCGGCCGGCGGGACGGCACCCGCTGGATCAGTGTGGCCTGGGACGGCTGGCGGATCGGCCCCGGCGGCACCGAACGGGTCGTCGCCTCACGCCACTCCATCGGCCTGCGGGACGGTATGCGCTCCGTGGACCGGCTGCTCCGTCTCGCCGAGGAGGGCCGCGCACCCGCGTCCCTGGCGGTCTCCCCGGCGTCTTTGGCCGGCCGTACCGCCGGCGTCGCGACCGTCGCACCGGGCGGGCGGGCGCCGGGTGGCACCCCGCAGCAGGGAGGGTCCGCGCCCCGGGGCGCCGCCGAGGAACTGCTCGCCGCCCTGTGGTCCGAACTGCTCGGCTTTCCCGTGACCGACCGCGACACCGACTTCTTCGCCCTCGGCGGCCATTCCCTGCTGGCCACCCGCATGCTGGCCAGGCTGCGCGACGAACGGGGAGCCGAACTACGCCTCCAGGACCTTCTTACGCGGCCCACGGTCGCGGCACTCGCCCCCCTGATACCCGCGCCCGGCGCACCGGCGGCAGACCCCGGCGGCGACGACGAGCCGCACGTGCCGGCCGTAGCACCGGAGTCCGAAATCCCCACCGCGCCGAAGCAACCGACCGCTGCCGCGGGCGAGTTCCCGCTCACCCGGGTGCAGCACGCCTACTGGGTCGGCGGCTCGGGAGGCTACCGGCTCGGAGACGTGCCCTGCTCGTTCCACCTGGAGTACGACTGCCCCGGCCTGGACACCGTGCGCTACGAGGAGGCATGGAACCGGGTGATCGCCCGCCACCCGATGCTCCGCGCGGTCATCTCCCCCGAGGGACGCAACCGGGTACTGGACCGGGTGCCCCGCTACCGCATCCGCGTCCAGGACCTGAGCGCGCTGGGCGAGCAGGAGCGCGCGCACAAGCTCGAACAGATCCGTACCCGTCTCGTCCGCCGCGAGCCGCGTCCCGGGCGCTGGCCGCTGGTCGACATCAGGGCGGCCCGCCTGCCCGGCGACGTCGTGCGCCTGTTCGTCAACGTGGACGTCCTCGTGTGCGACACCGCCAGTTACCTGATCTGGGACCGCGAACTGTGCGCCCTGTACCGGGACCCGGAACTCCAACTGCCACCGGTACGCACCACGTTCGCCGAGTGCGTGGCCGTGCTGGAGCAGCGCGCCGAGTCCCCGGAACGCGCCCGCGCCGCGGCCTACTGGCGGGCGCGGATCGACAGCACGCCCGGTGCTCCCGCGCTGCCACTGCGCCCCCCGGCGGCCGATGCGCGCCCCCGCTTCGGGCGCCGCAGCGCACGGCTCGAACCGGACGACTGGGCGTCGCTCAAGGCCGAGGCGGCCCGGCGCGGCCTCACCCCGACCGCCGTCCTGCTCGCCGCGTACGGGGACGCTCTCGCCGACTGGTCGGGTCAGGACAGGTTCGCCCTCACGCTCACGCTGTTCGACCGGCCCTCCGATCTGCCCGGCGCCGACGAGGTCGTCGGCGACTTCACCTCCCTGATGCTCCACACGGTGGACAGGTCGCACGACACCTCCTTCGCCGATGCGGCCGCCCGCGCGCAGCGTGCGCTCTTCGAGGATCTGGACCACCGGGAGTTCTCCGCGCTGGAGTTGCTCGCCGAGAAGTCCACCCGCACCGGGCGCACCGAGTCCGTGCCCGTCGTGTTCACCAGTGCCCTGGGCCTGTCCGGGCCGCTCGGCGGCGGCCACGACCTGGACTGGGCCGGCACCCCGGTGTACGGCGTGAGCAGCACGCCGCAGACCTGGCTGGACCACCAGGTGCTCGAACAGCACGGCGCGCTGCTGCTCCAGTGGGACGTGCTGGAAAGCGAGTTGCCCGCCGACGAGGCGGACCGGGCGTTCGCCTCGTACGTCACCCGCGTACGCCATCTGGCACAGAGCCGGGCCGCGTGGGAAGCCGACGCGCGGCGGCAGCCGACCGGACCCGCTCTCCTGAACAGCCGCGATGACCGCGATGGCCGACATGACCTCGACGACCTCGACACCGCGCTGCTGCTCCGCGACGGCAACACCGACCGCCCGCTGTTCCTCGTCCACCCCTCCGGCGGCGACGTGCTCTGCTACGGCGAACTGGCCGGGCTCCTGACGGACGGGCGACCCGTCGTGGCGCTCGCCGATCCGGCCCTGACCGGAGGGACGGCCGCCGAGGACATCGCCGGTATGGCCGACCGGTATCTGGCCGCCCTGCGCCCGTACCAGGCCAACGGCCCCTACCTCCTGGGCGGTTGGTCCATGGGCGGCACCCTCGCCCATGCCATGGCCTGCGCACTGGAACAACGGGGCGAGCGCACCGATCTCCTCCTGATGATCGACTCGAACGTGCCGGACCGCATCAGGCCACTCGGCGGCGCGGGACCGGACGAGGACGGGACGATCGCGGCCGTACGGTATCTGCGGTCGCTGGAGGCGTTCCTGGACATGGACCTCGGCCTCGGAGCGGACGAGGCTCAGCGGCTGCTCCGTACGCCGTCTGCGGATGCCCGGTCCGTGGTGGCCGCACGACTGCGTGAGGCCGGTCTGATCGGCGCGCGGGAGACCGCCGAGGTACGCCTGGGCGTCTTCGAACGCCACCTCCGCGCCCTGGGCGACCACAAGGCGGGCCGGCTCACCGACCCCGACACGCGGCTGCTCCTGTTCCGCGCCACCCAGCCGTCCCCGAGCAACGCCGGAGTCGGCATGGGGGTCGACGACGCCTTCGACCTGGAGTGCCTGGGCTGGCGGCCCCATGTGTCCGGCTGGGTCGACGACGTGGCCGTCGACGGACACCACTACTCCCTGCTGACCGGACCCGCGGCAGCCCGGATCGCCGCGCTGACCGACCGTGCGCTCGCCGCCGTATCCGCCGGACCGTCGTTCCCCAACCGGTCTGACACATCTGACATGGAAAGCAGCCAGAAACAACGATGAGACTCAACATGCCGGGCCGCGCCCTCCTCACCATGGCCGCGGTCGGATCCCTGCTGCTGACCGGATGCTCGTCGTCCGACAACCCCGCCGACACGGCCGCGCCCACGGGGAAGCCCGTCGACGGCGGAACCCTCCGCTACGCCGTGGCCGGCTCGCCCGCCACGGCGAGCAACGACCCGCACGGCGGACTCGGCAACGAATCCGACGTGCTGCGCTTCGCCCTCGCCTACGACGTGCTGACCGTCCCCGGCAAGGACGGCGACCCCAAGCCACGACTGGCCGTCTCCTGGAAACCGAACAAGGCCATGAACCGCTGGACGTTCACGCTCCGAGGCGACGCGCGGTTCACCGACGGCCGCCCGGTGCGGGCCGCCGACGTGCTGTACTCCCTGCGGCGCATCGCGGACAAGTCGGCCGAGAACTACGGTCGGCTCGCCGACTTCGACATGAAGGCGTCCCGCGCCGACGGCGACCACACCGTGGTCCTGGCCACCCGCTCGCCCATGGCCCAGGCGGCCAAGGCCCTCGAATCCGTCAGCTTCATCGTGCCCGAGGGCACGAAGGACTTCTCGAAGACGGTCCCCGGCTCGGGCCCCTTCAAGGTGCGGGCCTCGGGGGCACAGACGTCCGTGCTGGTCCGCAACGACCGCTGGTGGGGCCCGCGCCCGCATCTGGACCGTATCGAGATCCAGGCCCTCGCCGACCCTCAGGCCCGCGCCAACGCCGTCACCTCGGGACAGGCCGACGTCGCCGGAAGCGTGAGCCCCGCCGCCGTCAAGAGCCTGGGAAACAGCGGCGGCCTGAAGGTCGTACGGCGCAAGGGGGTCACCGAGTATCCGTTCGTCATGCGGATGGACACCGAGCCGTTCGACGATCCGCGGGTGCGGGAGGCGTTCCGTCTGGCCACGGACCGCAAGGCCCTCGTCGACACGGTCTTCCTCGGCTACGGCCAGATCGCCAATGACCTGCCCACTCCGTACGACCCCTCGTACCCCGGCGACCTGCCGCAGCGCGGCCGCGAGGTCGCGAAGGCGAGGAAACTGCTCCAACAGGCGGGCCACGCCGACGGTATCGACATCACCCTGCACACCACGACCGCTTACCCCGGCATGGACACCGCGGCGACCCTCTACGCGCGGCAGCTGTCCGAGATCGGCGTGAAGGCGAAGGTCGAGGTCGAACCGGCCGACACCTACTGGACCGCCGTATACGCCAAGAAGGCGTTCTACACCGGCTACTACGGCGGCATCTCCTTCCCCGACCTGGTACGGGTCGGCCTGCTCTCCACCTCGCCCACCAACGAAATCGCCTGGAAGGACAAGCAGTTCGACGCCGCCTTCACACGGGCCATGGGAACGCTCGACGCCGGCCGGCGCAACACCCTGCTCGCCGGGATCCAGCGGGACCTGTGGAAGGACGGCGGCTACGTCGTGTGGGGCACCGGCGACGGGCTGGACCTCGCGGCCCGCGGAGTGGCCGGACTGCCCGACGGCCCGGGCTTCCAGCGGATGTTCATCGACCAGGTGTGGATGGCGAAGTGATCCTGCGCCCGCTTCTGCGGCCGTTTGTACGGCCGGTCCTGCTGACCGTGGCGGCGACGGCTGTCGTCTTCACCGCCACCGCGCTGCTGCCCGGCGACGCGGGCGACATCCAGCGCGCGGGACGGGCGTCCGAGCGGGAACTCGCGGACGAACGCGACCGGCTCGGCCTCGATCGGCCGGCCCCGGTCCGCTATCTCGACTGGCTCTACGGTGCGGTCCGCGGCGATCTCGGACGGTCCGTGGTGAGCGGCCGCGCGGTGGCCGGCCTGTTCGCCGAGCGGCTGCCCGCCACCGCCGCACTCGTCGCCTTCGCGCTGGCCGTCACCGCGCTGCTGACGGCGGCTGCCCTGACCGTCGCGTTCCTGCGCGGCGGCCGGGGCGGGGCCCTGGTGACCGGGCTCGCCGCCGTACCGCAGTCGGTCCACGCGGCCGTACTCGGTACGGTCTTCGCCGGGATCCTGGGCTGGCTGCCGGCCGTGTCCCTGCTGCCGCCCGGCGGTTCCCCGTTCGACGCGCCCGAGGCGCTGGTGCTGCCCGCGGTCACTCTGGCGCTGCCCTCGGCGGCGTACGCCACCGCGCTGCTGCGCGGAACGCTCGTCGACACCCTGCGCCGACCCCATGTGGGCGACGCCCGGGTACGCGGCCTCCCGCCCGCCCTCGTACTGATCCGGCATGTCCTGCCCTTCCTGCTCGTTCCGGCGATGCAGGTGACCGCGCTGGTGGCCGGCGGACTCATGGCCGGTACGGCTCTGGTGGAGACGATGTTCGGCTATCCCGGCACCGGAAGCCTGCTCGTGTCCGCCGTCGCCGTGCGCGACGTACCCGTCGTGCAGGCCGCCGCGCTGCCCCCGGTCGTCGTCCTGCTGCTGTGCATGCTCGTCGCCGACCGCCTTGCCGCACGCCACTCGGGGCGGACCGGTTCCAGTCGGCTCGGCCGGGGCCCGGTCGTCCCGGCGGCTGTCGGAGGGAGAGCCTGATGCGCTCCTTCATGACCGGCCCGGCCGCCGCTGCCCCGGCCGCCGCTGCCCCGGCCGCCGCTGCCCCGGTCACCGCGGGGGCCATCGCGCTCCTGGTACCGCTGGGGCGATACGCGGCCCCACATGACCCGCAGCAGCAGATCGGCCCGCCCTGGTCGCCGCCGGGCTCGGGCGCTCTCCTGGGGACCGACGGCCTCGGACGCGACGTGCTCTCGCGGGTGCTGCACGGGGGCACCGAGCTGCTGACCGTCTCGCTGCTCGCCGCGGTGGTGGCTGTCAGTTGCGGCACCGTGCTCGGCCTGGCCGCCGGCTGGGCGGGCGGGCGCACCGCCCGTGCGGTGTTCTGGCTGTGCGACCTGCTGCTCGCGGTTCCCGCGCTCGTCCTCGCCCTGGTGCTGGCCGTCGCGCTGCCGGGCGGAACGGCGGTGGTGGCGGCGTCCGTGCTCAGCGGCACGCCCCTCACCGCCCGGGTGGTGGCCGGCGCATCGGCCCGGCTGCGCGCCGGCGGCCATGTGCACGCGGCCCGGGAGCGGGGCGAGACGGTACCGTCCGTCCTCGCCCGCGAGGTGCTGCCCGCACTGCGCGGCCTGGTGACGGCCGACGCCGGGCTCCGGCTGGTGACCGCACTGCAGATCGCCGCGGCGCTCGCCGTGCTCGGGCTCGGGCCCCAGCCGCCGGAACCCGACTGGGCGCTGATGCTCAGCGAGAACCTTCCCGGTGCCGCGCTCAATCCGGTGGCACTCCTGGCGCCCGCCGTGCTGCTGGCCTGCTGCGCCTGGGCGCTGGCCGCCGCGGCCCACCGGGCAGGGCCGGGACGGGAGACGGTCGTATGACCACGGGGCGCACCGCACCGCTGCTCGCGGCCGACGGGCTGACGGTCCGCCGGGCCGGGCGCGGCGGTGCCCTCGTCCTGCCACCGACCGATCTGCGGGCCGAATCCGGACAGGTCGTGGTCGTCACCGGCCCTTCGGGGGCGGGCAAGACCACTTTGCTGCACGCCCTCCTCGACACCCTCCCGGCGGGGTTGCGCCGGACGGCCGGAACCGTGCGCTGGGAGGGCACGCTCCTGGAGCAGGGCCGCACCGCCCGGAAATGGCGCCGTACCCGGTGCGGCCTGCTGGGCCAGGACCCCGGTGCCGCGCTGCATCCGCTGTGGCGCGTCGGACGTCTGGTCGGCGAGGAACTCGGCGGCGACCGTAGTGTCCGAGCGGCACGGGTCGCCGAGCAGCTCGACCTCCTGGGGTTGCCGCCCGAGATCGTCGCGCGCCGCGCAGGTGAACTCTCCGGTGGCCAGGCCCAGCGGGTGGCGCTGGCCCGTGCGCTCGTCGCGGACCCGGCTCTCCTCGTCCTCGACGAGCCGACATCGGCGATGGACCCGGCGACGGCGGCCCTGGTGAGGCGGGTTGTCGCGGCCCGGCGCGGCTCTCCGGGCCGTTGCGTGGTCCTGGTGACCCACGACGAACACCTCTTCGGCGAACTGGCCGACGTCACCGTCCGGGTCGCACCGCGCGAAGTGGCCGCCGGGCGGGGTCCGCTCCGGCCTGCGGCGCGCGCGACCGGCCGGGCGCCGGACGGCGTCAGGGCGGCCGCGCCTGCCATACCCCCACCCCCGTTGGCCATCGAGCGGCCCTCGGCGCCACAAACCACCGCGGCGCCGCGGCAGATCATGTCCCTGTCCGCCCGGCGCCTGCTGCTGACCACCCCCGACGGGGTCGTGCTGCTGGAGGACTGCGACCTCGACCTGCCCGCCGGAAGCGCCACCGCCGTGGTCGGGGCCTCGGGCGCCGGCAAGACGACGTTGCTGCACGCACTCGTCGGCCGCCGTCCCGCATCCGCCGGGACACTGCTGCTGCACGGCGAACCGCTGCCGCCCGCCACCCGGGACCGCAGTCGGGACCAGCTCCGCGCCGTGCAACTCGTCGGGCAGAGCGCCGTCGACGAACTCAACCCCGCCCAGCGCGTGGGCCGGGCGGTGGCCAGACCGCTGTCGGTGCTGCACGGACTGGACCGGGCAGCTGCGCTGGCCGAGGCGCAGGCGCTGCTGGCGGCCGTCGGGCTGCCTCCCGGCAGTGCCGTACGTCGCCCGCACCTGCTCTCCGGCGGTCAGCGGCAGCGGGTCGTTCTCGCCCGGGCCCTGGCCGCGCGCCCCGACGTACTGCTGCTCGACGAACCCACCGCCGCCCTCGACCCCGAAACCGCCCGGTCCGTGCTCGACCTGCTGGACCGGATCCGCGAAACAGGGACCGCGCTCCTGGCCGTCACCCACGACCCGGCCGTGGCGGCCCGCGCGGATGAAGTGCTGGCGCTGCGGGACGGCCGCCTTCTCGCGATGCCCCCGGACTCCCTCGGACCTCCGGTCCCTTCAGCCCACCTGCCCGCCGCGCCCGCGCGACCCCGCGCAGAACGGCCCCGCGCAGAACGACCCCGCACCGAACGCCCCCGCACCGAACGAACGGAGCCTCCCGTTGTCCGATGAAGCGACCGCTGAAGCGACCACCGCTGTCGCAGGGCGGCTCACCGCCCTCGTCGCCAGTCACCCCTGGGTGGCCGACGTACGCCCCACCGTCGACGGAGTCCTGCTGGTCACCCCCCACCCGAGCGCGACAGCCGTCCTCCCCTCCCCGGGCCCGCTGGTCCGCGAGCACCTCGCGCACTGGGCGGAGGTGTACGAGTGGGTGTACGAGACGGGTGCGGACCGGCACGCCGATGACCTGGACCTGTCCGGCTGGCGCTCCTCCGACACCGGACAGCCGCTGCCGGCCGCCCACATGCGTGACTGGGTCGACCGCACGGTCGACCTCGTCCTCGCCCAGCGGCCCCGCCGACTGCTGGAACTCGGCTGCGGCACCGGCCTGTTGGCCCATCGGCTGCACACGCGGCTGGACGGCTATGTCGGCACCGACGTGACCGAGGTCGCGGTCGCCCGGCTGCACGCCGCCTCACTGCCCCGCACGGCCTTCGTGCGCGCGGCCGCCCACGAGGCACAGGCACCCGCCGTCCGGCAGGCGATGGACCAGGCGTTCGGCCCCGGCGTACGTCCCGACTGCGTTCTGCTGAACTCCGTCACCCAGTGCTTCCCCGACCTCGGGTACCTGACGGCGTTCCTGCACCACGCGCTGGCCGCGGTGGCGGACGGCGGCACGGTGATCGTCGGCGACATCCGCCACTCCGGGCTGCTCGAAGACCACTTCGGCCGGGTGGAGCGGGCCCGCGACCCGGAAGCGGCCGACGCGGACATCGCCGCGCGGGTCGCCTCGGCCGTGGCGGGGGACGAGGAACTGTCCTTCGCCCCCGAAGCCGTACGCGAGATCCTGGCCGCCCAGCCCCGGAACGTCCGGATGAGCGTCCACGCCCGCACGATGGCCGAGGACACCGAACTCACCCGGTACCGCTACGACCTCGTCCTGCATGTCGGTCCCGCCGCCGGCCTCCCGGACGCGCCCGAGGTGCGCCGGCTGCCGTGGCAGGGGCTCGCGGGGCAGGAGCTGCCGGCGGCTCTGCGCAGCGCGCTGGCACCCGGACCCGCCATCCTGCACAGCATCCCCAACGCCCTCCTCGTGGCGGCCCCGGACGCTGTCACCCCCTTCGCCCTGCGGCAGGCGCTGACCGGCCTGGACGCCGCTGTGCTGCTCGACTCCGGCGACCCCCGGATGCTCGCCGTGTCCGCGCCCGCCGACCGCGCCACCGCGGCGTCGCACGGCCCGGTCCGGGCGCCGGTCGGCAGCCTGGCCCACGAGCCGTTGCCCGCGTTCGTACGGCGTCGGCTGCCGGAAGTCCTGCGCGACCACGTCCGCCGTAGCGCCCCCGGCGAGCTGCCGCCGAGGATCGTGGTGGACGACGCGTCGGCGGGGGAGACGCGATGAGGGTGGCGGACGTGGCCGACGTCCTGTCCGCACTGCCCGAGGTCGGCGCCTGGCAGCTGGTGCGGGGCAGCGAGGGCGACACCCTGCTGGTCGCCGGTCCGGTCGACGACGAACGGGGAGACGACCGAGCCCCGGGCAGCGACTGGGACGAGCAGGCCGTGGTCGACGCCGCCGCCTCCGGTGACGCAGCCGTCACCGGTACCGACCTCGCGGAACTCCCGTCCCTGATGCGCCTCTTGGACGAGACCGCGCTGCTGACCATGGCCCGCGTGCTGGACCGCACCCGTCTCTTCCGCGACGGGAGGCCGCACACGGCCGCCGAGGTCGTGGCGGCACTGGGTACGGTGCCCCGGCACGCGTGGATCGTACGGCGCTGGCTGCGCACCCTGGCCGCGGAGGGACGGCTCGCCCAAGACCCGGCCACGGGCCGCTACCGGGACCTGACCGCGCCCGGCCGTGCGGAGTACGCCCGTGCCCGTCGCACCCTCGACGAGGCCCGCGACGGCATGGGCTACCCGGAGTCCATGACGCGTTTCTTCTTCGCCGCGGCCGACCGGCTCCCCCTCCTGCTCCAGGACCGCACGAGCCTGCACGAAGTGCTCTTCCCCGAGGGCGAGACGGACACGGCCGAAGGCAACTACCGCGACAACGTGCCGAGCCGCTGGGCCAACCACGCCGCCGCCGACCTGATCGCGGGCGAGGTCCGCCGACGAGAAGGACGGGAAAGCGGCAGCCGGCCGCTGCGTGTTCTGGAGGCGGGGGCCGGCGTGGGCGGCACGACGGAAACGGTGCTGAACGCCCTCGGCTCCACTCCGGTCGACTACCTGTTCACCGATGTGTCCCGGTTCTTCCTACAGACCTCGCGTACCCGCTTCGCCTCCCACCGCGGCCTGCGCTCGGCGCTGCTGGACATCAACCGCGACCCGCAGGCCCAGGGCTTCGCCCCCGCCTCCCACGAGGTGATCCTCGCGGCGAACGTCCTGCACAACGCGCGCCACGCCGGCCGCGCCCTCGCCGCCCTGCGCGAACTGCTGGTGCCCGACGGCCTGTTGGTGCTCGTCGAGTCCTGCCGGGAGCACTATCAGGCACTGACCTCGATGTACCTGCTGATGTCGCCGCAGGCGGACGAGGAGGGCTGGTTCACCGACCAGCGAGCCGGTCAGGACCGGGTCTTCCTCACCGAGGGGGAGTGGGTACGGCAGCTGGACGCGGCCGGATTCCGGCCCCTGCCGGTCCTTCCGCCCGAGGGCCATCCCCTGACCGCCCTCGGCCAGCACGTCGTCGCCGCCCGCACCTGGCCGGGCCAGGGCCGGCCCGACCCCGGCCGCGTCGCACGGGCGCTCGCCCATCTGCCCGAGACGGCCCGTCCCGCACGCGTCCACGCCGTGGACCGTGTCCTGCCCATCACCACGTCTGGAGCCAGCCGTTGACTTCCTCACCCCCGGTTTCCGCAACCGACGCCCTTGACGACCTCGTGCAGGCCGTGCGCGATGTCTGGGCCGACGTCCTGGAAACGGACACCGCCTCCATACCGGCCGACATCAGCTTCCTGAGCCTGGGCGGAGACTCCGTTCTCGCCGTGCGCATGGCGGCGCTGATCCGCAAGCGCCTGGGCGTGAACCTCGCCCTGTCGGACGTACGCGTCGAACACACCGCGGCGGTCCTGGCGGGGCTCCTGCACGAGCGCGGCACCGCGGGCGGCCTGTCCCGCAGCCTGTCCCTGGACCTGGAGCGGCGAAAGGATCCGGACGCGCCCTTCCCGCTTCTGCCGCTCCAGCAGGGCTACTTCGTCGGCCAGCAGGATGCCTGGGAGCTGTCCTACCGCTCCGCCCACCACTATGTGGACATCGGTCTGGAGGACATCGACAGCGACGAGATCGCCGAGGCGCTTCAGGACGCGCTGGAGCGGCTGGCGGAACACCAGTCGGTGCTGCGGGCCCGCATCCTGCCCGACGGCAGGCAGCGGATCCTCCCTCTCGACGACCCCGAGGCCGTGCCGCGGCTGCGCGTGACCGACCTCAGCACTGCTGGGGAGGAGGAGATCGCCACCGCCCTCTCGGCGATCCGGCGGGAGATGAGCACCGAGGGCCCCGATCCGGCCGCGGGCTGCGGACTCGACATGCGGCTCACCCTGCTTCCCGGGCACCGCGCCCGGCTGCACTCCTCCACCAGCCTGCTGATCATCGACGGCTGGTCGTCCGGCGTCTTCTACCGCGATCTGTTCGCCCTCGTCTCCGACTACAACGCCGTACTCGCCCCGCTGGAGGTCGACTTCGGAGACTACGTCGCGAGCCTGCGCGACCTGCCCGACACCGAGGAGTGGCGCCAGGACCGGGACTGGTGGTGGAACCGCCTCGACGACTTCCCGCTGCCCCCCGCGCTGCCTCTGGTGGCCGATCCGGCCGATGTGCGGCCGAGGTTGATGGGCACACGGCAGGCCGTGCTCGACGCCGAGCGGTGGGCCGCGCTGCGCGCTCACTGCGCCGAGCACGGTGTCACCCCCTCCGCCGCCATGTTCGCCGTATTCGCCGCCGCCGTGTCCCGCGCCTGCGGACACCGGCGCTTCCTGCTCAACACCCTTCAGCTGAACCGGCTGCCCCTGCACCCGGACGTGCCGCGGCTGGTGGGAGCCTTCTCGTCCACCATGCTCATGCCGGTCGAGCTGCCCGAGAACCCCGTTTTCGCCGATCTGGCGATCAGCGCCCAGCAGTCCGTCTCGGACGCGCTCGCCCACCACCTGGTCTCCGGGGTCGAAGTCTCCCGGGAGCTGGGCCGCCGCCGGGGCACCCGGCGTCCGGTCGCCCCCGTGGTCTTCCAGAGCACCCTCGGCGTGGATGCGGCGCTGGGCAGCGAGGTCCCCCATGAGGCCGGTCCGCTCGGCCGGATCGACCTGCTCAGCCACCACCAGCAGCTGAGGACCCCCCAGGTCGCCCTGGAACTCAGGCTGTTCGAACTGCGCGGCGAACTCGTCGTCGTCTTCTCGCTGGTGGAGGAGCTCTTCGCCACCGAGGACGTGGACCGCATGTTCCAGGACGTGGTCAGCACCGTCGCATCCCTGGTGGACAAGGAGGGCTGGTCGGCCCCGGTCACACTGCCCACCGAATGGGACACACCGCGGTCGGACGCCGTCGGCACGGCACCCGGCGGACGGCTGTCCGTCCCGTCGGCCCCGGACGGGTCCGGCGAGGAGCACGGGCCTCCCCGCGACGATCTGGAGCGGGCCGTCGCGGCGGACTGGGCCGAGTTGCTCGGGTGCCCGGTGACCGACCGGGCGGCGGACTTCTTCGCACTGGGCGGTGATTCCCTGCTGGCGGTACGGATGCTCGGCGTACTGGCCCGCAAGGGTGTCGGGCGGGTGACACCGCGCCGTTTCCTGGAACGCCCCACGGTGGCGGGTCTCGCCGATGCGGTACGCGAGGGCGGCCTCGGCGGACCGGTCGCCGCGGGGTGAGGGTGTGCGGTGGGGGTGGCTGTGGGGTGAACGTGTGTGGTGGGGGTCGCTGCGGGGTGAGGGTGTGTGGTGGGGGTCGCTGCGGGGTGACCGCTCGCGGTGAGGTCGCTCGCGGTGAGGCCGGCCGCCGGACGACCGCCCGCGGCGGGAGCGGTGTGGCGCTCCCGCCGCGGGGTGGGTCAGCCGCCGAGCCCCGCGTCCTCGCGGAACAGCTCCTGGTCCAGCCAGACCGCGGCGCGCGCTCCGTCCGCGGCCCCCGTGATCACAAAGGTGAGCGCGTCCGGCAGTACCTCCAGGCGGGCGGCGTCACCGGCCGCGTAGACGCCGGGCACGCTCGTACGCTGAAACTCGTCCACGCGGATGCAGCCGTCGGGCAGCATCTCGCAGCCGAGGTGCTCGGCGAGTGCGGAGTGCTGCCTGGTGGGCGCCCGGTGGTAGACGGCCTGGCGTTCCAGCACCCGTCCGTCCGCCAGTACCAGCCGCACCTCGCCCTCCTTGCCCTCGATCCGGGAGACCGGGGTCTCGTCGACGGCGATCCCGGCGGCGGCGAGCCTGCCCGCCGCCTGCTCGGGCACCGGATGCCCGTCGGTGCACACCACCACGTCGTCGCTGAACCGGTCGGCGATGTACAGCGCCTGCATGATCTGCGGCAGCTCGCGGCCCAGAACGGCGATGCTCATGCCCCGGGTCTCCCAGCCGTGGCAGAAGGGACAGTGATAGACGCCCCGGCCGAAGAGTTCGCCGACGCCCTCCACCTGGTCGAGGACATCGACCTGTCCGGTGGCGAGGATCAGTTTGCGGCCCGCCACTTCGCTGCCGTCGGCGAGCGTCAGCGTGAACCCGCCCCGCTCCTCCGCCGCGACCGTGACCACCAACGCCTCCCGGATCTCCACACCCGGGTAGGCCGCGAGCTGCTCACGGCCTATGCGGCGCAGCTCGGCCGGGGACGCACCGTCCCGGCTGAGGAACATGTGCATCTCGGCGGCCGGCGCGTTGCGTGGTTCACCGCTGTCCAGGAGCAGCACCTTCCGGCGCTGACGGCCCGACACCAGCGCCGCGTTGAGACCGGCAGGCCCCCCACCGACCACCACTACGTCGTACGACATCGTTCTCCTCTGCCCAGATCGATCAAGGTCCACTGTCGAGGACCTTAATGATAATAGTTTTCATTTGTATGTGATGGAGCGTAACTTTCCACGAGCACAACGCACGACCCACGACGCACGACGCACGACGAAGGGTGAACTCATGGATTCCACCGGGGCCATCGGCATCCTCGGCGGCTACGGAGCCGTCGGGACCGCGGTAGTACGCCGGCTGCACCACGCGGGCATCGGCCCGCTCCTGGTGGCAGGCCGGGATGCGGCTCGGGCAGAAGCCTGTGTCGAATCGCTGGGCGCGGGCTCAACAGCCCTAAGTGCGCAGGCGGTTGACCTCTGGGACGCGTCACTGGACTCGTTCCTCGCCCGCTGCCGGCTCGTCGTCAACTGCGCGGGCCCGTCCTACCGGGTGCTGGACACGGTGGCGCGGGCCGCACTGCGCCACGGCGTGGACTATGTGGACGCGGCGGGCGACGACCCCCTCCATGCCCGGCTGAGCGCACAGGCCGGCGGCGTCGACGAGTGGGCGACCGCACACCGCACCGCCGTCCTCTCCGCAGGAGCGCTGCCGGGACTGTCCGGGCTCCTTCCGCGCGTCCTGCTGGACCAGGTGGCACGGCCGGTCCGGCTGGAGGGATACCTCGGCGGCGTGGCCGCCCTCACCCCCGCCGCCGCGGGAGACGTGCTGCTCGCCCGAGGGCCCGAACACGGCATCCCCTCCGCGGCCTGGGAAGACGGACAGACCCGCGACCGTGCCCTTGAACCACGGCGCGGCCTGACGCTCCCCGCCTTCCCCCGGCCGGTCACCGCCTTCCCCTTCCTGTCCACCGAGGCCGTCCGCCTCGCGCAGGCCGCCGGGATCCGATGGGTGCGCTGGTACACCGTCTTCGGCGGTGAGCGCCTCGCCGAGGAACTGGCCATGTCATGGGCCCTGGACGACACGGAAACGGCGGGCCTGGTCCGGGCCGCGGACGCGGACGTACGCCGCCACGGCTCCTGGTACGGGCAGCAGTTCCACCTCTGGACCGGAACGGACGACGGCCCGCCCGCCCGCACTCTCACCCTCCGCGCCGAGGACTCCTACGAACTCAGCGGCTTTCTCGCCGCAACCGTCGCCCAGCACGTCCTCGCCGGTCATGTGAAGCCCGGAGTCCACTTCGCTGCGGACGTGCTCGATCCGTCCTCGACTGCCGAGAGCTTGGCGAGGGATCCGGTGGCCGAGCTGGAGATGAACTGATCACCGGTCGGCTTCTCGAGCCGCCGACGCGCCCCTCCGGCGACTGACCATGCCCCCGCCTTCCATCAGCTCCTGGCCCTGCACCGCGAAGACATGGAAATCATTGCCAGTTGCGAATATATGCATGCGACGACGACTTCCCCGCCTCGGCGGACGAGCCACTGCATACTCTGCAGGCCGCCAGTGACCTGCTGCGCGCTCTGGCCTCCCCTGTGCGACTGGGCATCGTGCGGGAACTGGCTGACGGTGGGAAGTACCTGCATGAACGGGTGACCGCACTCGGCGTGAGCCAGCCACTCGTCTCCCAGCACCTGAGAGTCCTGCGCACGTCTCGCATCGTCGCAGCCCGACGCCAGGCTCGCGAGACGCGGTACAGCCTGACCGACGAGCACGTGGCCCACATCGTGCTGGATGCCACTCGGCACGCGCAGGAGTAGGCGTCACAGGCACGACGTTGGTTGGCGCCGCCATTGCCTGCCTGCGCACGGGGCAGCACGTGGCCACCGCGTCGAGGCTGGTGGCCGAGCTGGTCTCGTGCGGGTTCCTGACCCGGGACGCCGACCGCCGGGTCCGCGTCGGCATGCGCATGTGGGCTCTCACATCGATCTGGTCCTGCCGGACGGGCGACGCGGCAGTACTCCCTGTTCGGCGACCGATGGGACGCGCACACCTGCCATGTCTCCGCCCGTAGTTGGTGGTGAGACACCATGACCGAAGTGACCAAGAGCGCCGACATGGTCGGCAGCGTCAGCCGTTACGAGCAGATCGTGGCCGAGCTGCGCAAGGTGGAGAACCATTCCCGGGGCCAGTTCACGATCGGTGACTACGCCCTGGAGATCGAGCCGATGCGCGAGGCCGGCGGACAGGAGCGGGGCGAGGAACTGTTCACCGTCCAGGATTCGATGTTCCGCCTGGCCGAGGACATCGGACTGTCGTCCTCGACGGGTGAAGGAGGCCAGGTGGACGTCCTCGCGCTGGCCGGAGGGACATCGGCAGGCCGGAGGGGCCCTTCACGGCGCACAAGATCCTGGCGTGTATCGCCGACGAACAGGAACGGTTCGCCGCGATCGCCACCCCGCCAGAGGACAGGGCCCGCAGGCCGGCGAACCGAGGCCCGATGCCGGGTCGGCCGACAGGTCGAACATCCGATCACGCCGCAGGAGAAGGTCGGTCGGCGTTGGTGTCACGGACGTGGCGCCCGGCGACTTCGTGATCCTCAACTGGCGTGCCCTGTACGGCCGGCGCCGGGCCTGCCTGCGCGGGCGACCCTCGCACCTGCTTCAACACCACAACGCCCGGCAGAAGATGACCCTGACCGACGGCACCGAGCTGTCCCCGGCTGACCCGGCCGCGTCACCGGCCGCCGCGGCCTGCTGGGCTGAGGTCTGATGGCGGGCATCGGTTCAGCGTGGCCGACCACTCCGCGACCGTCGGCCGAGAGCACGGGCACTGGTGCCCAGGGGACGGCGTCAGCCGGGCAGCCGGTTGAGTTTGCGGATCTGCTTGTCGAAGACGCGGGCGGGGGCCAGGCGGCGCGCCGTGCTGACGCGTGAGGCGAGAGGGCCGGCGGTGTAGCGCAGTTTCGGCTTCTTGTCGGTGGCCCCGTGACGATCACCTCGGCGACGACGGCGGGGTCGTCGCTCTTCTTCATCGCCGCTGCGATGACCTCGTCGAAGACGCGCCGCCGCTCCGCGTACAGAGGCAGCGGGGTGTCGGGCTGCGCGGCGTTGGCATCGAAGCCGGTCTTGGTGTAGGCGGGCTGGACGAGGAGGACCCGGATGCCGTGCTCGCGGACCTCGTACGCGGTGCTGGCGATGACCGACCCCGAACTGGCCGCGCAGCCCTTCGTCGAAGGGCCCGACCGCCTGGAGGGGCAGCTGACGGCCGTACTGGAGCAGGCCCAGCGGGAGGGCGCCTTGGACAGGCGGCGCGATGCGGCGGCCGAGGCCGCTCACCTGCTCTCCCTCAGTCACGGCCTGGGCACCAGCGTCCTGGTCGGCCGGCGCGGTGCGGAGGTCGCCATGGGCCGGCCATCTCGCGGTAGAAGTGCCGGGCCCGGTCTGGGTCATCGCAGGCCAGGACCATGCGGTGCGGGGCGTACGCGGTATGCGGCGGGAATTTTCCCCCCCGCTGAACCGGTGGGGCTGCCACAGCGAGAAGGCCGCACCGACCGGATCGATCAACGTCGCCATGCGGCCCTGATCACCTGCCTCGAAAGGAGGGAGCACGAGGCGCGCGCCGTTTGCTGCCGCAGCTTCGGTGCGGCGGTCGACGTCGTCGACCGAAAGGTAGTAGGCGATGTGCGCGGGAGTACCCGGTGGGTAGACCGGATTCGCGAGGTCGCTCACACCGCCGATCCGGCAACCGTTGACGGCGATTCTTGTCGCCCGGCGCCAGTCGTCTTCATCCACCGCGAAGCGCCAGCCCGGTACCGTCGAGAAGAGGGCCGCGGTGCCCGGTATGTCGCGGGTTTTGAGGTCCATCCAGCAGAACCTGCTTAAGGTGGCTCCTTGTCGTCCGGATATGGGGGTATCGGGAGAGCCGTCCGGATACGGGGTATCGGGAGACCGGACGGCGTTCAGGTCGTGGCGACCTGGTCCCGGGCCAGACGCTCGCGCAGCGTGGCGGCGAACTCCTCGGCCCGCGCCAGCTGGGTGCGGAGCTTCTCCACCTGCTCGGCAGCGCCCTGCTCGTATCCGCGGACGCGCTCCAGCAGCGCCTCCTGTTCGTCCGCCGTCAGCTCCTCGCCGGAGTCGAGGCGGTCGGTGACCTCCAGCAGATCGCGCATCTCGTCCAGGGTGAAGCCGAGCGGCTTCATACGCCGGATGACCATCAGGCGGGCGACGTCGGACTCGGTGTAGAGGCGGAAGCCCCCCTGAGAGCGGGCGGAGGGGATGACCAGGCCGGTCTCCTCATAGTGCCGGATGGTCCGCAGTGACAGCTCCGTCCGTGCGGCGACCTCTCCGATCTGCATGTGCTCGCTGCTCACGCGGGCGCCCTTCCTCATCTGTCGCAAAGCCCACAGGCGGCCGACGTCGATCTCTACCGTAACGTTAGGGTAGAGTAACTGATCGTCGCAGTCGGCTGCGCGCAGTCTCCGCTCCCATGGTGCGGGATTGATCGGTCCCGTGACCGTCAGCCGTGTCGGGGCCGACGATGCCCCCGGCGAAGACCGAAGCCCGCAGGAGAGAGCGTGCGCATGCCCATGACGTCCAGCGCCGCCGTCGGCCCGCCGTGATCCTTCGCCCCTGAGCAGCCCCGCGGATTCCAGCTCGCGCCTCGCTGCCGCCTTCTGACCTCAGCCCGCCGTACGTGGGCTTCGCGGATGGCCGCCCGGCCTTCCTGCGCCTCCCGCACGCCCGGGGTGATGCCGGCGTGCCCGAGTACGACAGGTACCTTTCTTGTCCACGTCCGCACTGTCCCCGGCCGCTCGGTTGCGCGGTCTGCGCCCCGACTGGCTGTCCGACCCGAAGGTCTGGCGCACCGAGGTGCTGGCCGGCCTCGTCGTCGCGCTCGCGCTGATCCCCGAGACGATCTCGTTCTCGATCATCGCCGGAGTCGACCCGGCGATCGGCCTGTTCGCCTCCTTCACCATGGCCGTGACCATCTCCGTCGTCGGCGGACGCCGCGCGATGATCTCCGCCGCCACCGGTGCCGTCGCCCTGGTCATCGCCCCGCTCAACCGCGAGCACGGCCTGGGCTACCTGGTCGCCGCGGTCATCCTGGCCGGTGTCATCCAGATCGTCCTCGGCGCGCTCGGCGTCGCCAGACTGATGCGGTTCGTGCCCCGCAGCGTGATGGTCGGCTTCGTCAACTCCCTCGCCCTCCTGATCTTCATGGCCCAGGTCCCGGAGATGCGCGACGTGCCCTGGGCCGTCTACCCGCTGATCATCGCCGGCCTGGCGCTCATGGTGTTCTTCCCGAAGGTCACCAAGGTGATCCCGGCGCCGCTCGTGTCGATCGTCATCCTCACCGTGATCACGGTCGCCGCCGGCATCGCGGTACCGACCGTGGGGGACAAGGGCGACCTGCCCTCCTCCCTCCCCGTGCCCGGCCTGCCGGACGTGCCGTTCACGATGGACACGCTGACCACCATCGCCCCCTACGCGCTCGCGATGGCACTGGTCGGCCTGATGGAGTCGCTGATGACGGCCAAGCTGGTCGACGACATCACCGACACCCACTCCTCCAAGACCCGCGAGTCCATCGGCCAGGGCATCGCGAACATCGTCACCGGCCTCTTCGGCGGCATGGGCGGCTGCGCGATGATCGGCCAGACGATGATCAACGTGAAGGTGTCCGGAGCCCGGACCCGCCTGTCCACGTTCCTGGCGGGCTCGTTCCTGATGGTGCTGTGCATCGTGTTCGGGCCGGTCGTCTCCGACATCCCCATGGCGGCCCTGGTCGCGGTGATGGTGATGGTGTCGTTCGCGACGTTCGACTGGCACTCCATCGCCCCGAAGACGCTGAAGCGGATGCCCACCGGCGAGATCGCCGTCATGGTCATCACCGTGGCCTGCGTGGTCACCACGCACAACCTCGCCATCGGTGTCGTCGTCGGCTCCGTCACCGCCATGGTCATCTTCGCCAAGCGGGTCGCCCACCTGGCGAACGTCACGGCGGTCACCGACCCGGACGGCAGCAGCGTGGTCTACTCCGTGACCGGCGAACTGTTCTTCGCCTCCTCCAACGACCTCGTCGGCCAGTTCCACTACGCCACCGACCCCGACAGGGTCGTCATCGACCTGTCCGCCGCCCACATCTGGGACGCCTCCTCCGTCGCCGCCCTCGACGCCATCGAGACCAAGTACGCCCAGCGCGGCAAGAGCGTCGAGATCATCGGCCTGAACCAGCCGAGCGCCCGGATCCACGAAAAGCTCAGCGGCGAACTCACCGGCGGCCACTGACATCTGGCACGCCCACGAGGGCCGCCGCTCAGGACCCACCAGCGTCCGCAGCGGCGCTCGTCGTGGCTGCTACGGAGGTGCGAACAGAACGCCCAAGCACCACTCGAAAGGGCAGGTGACATCGGGAGGCCCAGCCGACGGCGAACTTGATCTGCGCGTCCCGCAGGGCACTGTCCACCCGGGAAGGAGCAGGGCTGTCCTCGTGGTGGCCGGGGCAGGCTCGCCTGGGCCGCACTCCCCACTGGAACGGCTGAACCGGCAAATCAAACGCCGGGCCGACGTCGTCCACGTCTTCCCCAACCCCGCGGCCCTCGACCGGCCGGCCGCCGCGGTCCTGGCCGAACTCCCCGACGAACGGCAGGCCTTCGACCGCCGATACCCCTCCGAAAGCTGATGGACGAACTCCTCACGACGCAACCCATCGCGGACGATCGCCGGCTTCCACCAACGCCGAAAACGAATCAGCTCGACCAGTGACTAAACCACTCGACCGGACACCATCTCGTCGGCGGTTCCACGGAGTTGGCATGCGGCCTGGACGGGGTCGAGGACGCAGGCCATCCGGCCACTGCCGGCGCTCGCGTACGAACTCCCCGACCGGCTCGGCCCGCACCGGGCCCGGGCCCGCGCCGTCGCGCCGCGTGCGGAGGAGAGCTGACCGCCGCGGAACTGGCCGCGCACCAGCTCAGCTTCGACCCGGCGGACAAGCAGGCCCCGCCGCGCGGAGGCCGCCCAGACCAGCGTGATGCTGGGCTCGACCAGGCCACCTTCCCGAATGGCCGTCAAAAAACTGATGGGATGATCTCCGTGTTCCGGTGTACGTTGCTCACCGCCGCTGAACGATCGGTCTCACTGGAGTGAAGGGGGTGTTGTCGATGGCCACCGTCCCTGTGCCTCGCATGTACGTGTGCGTGCGGCCAGCCGTCCATTTCACCCCGCTCACCGGTTGATCTGTCTCTTCGCGCACCGGTGGGCGCCCTCCCTCAGGAGACCACCGTGCACGAGCAAGAGGATTTCGTCCCCCTTTGCACCCGCGGAAATCAGACCACGCACCCACGAGTCGGCGCCGACGGTGAGCGCATGCTCGACGCGGCGTTCCGCGCGTACACAGAGCGGAATCGCACCACCGCCGAAGACCGCATCCACCCCGCGCGGCCCCCGCAAGGCGGCCGATGGACGGGCGTAGAGCCGTTCAGTCGCGCTGCCCGGCGACCGGAGCGCATCGCGCCGCGCGACGTCACCCCTCTTCGACCCCATCGGCACGCCACAGCGCATGACTGAGCGGACACGCACGCACGTCCCCCCTGCTGTCGGAAGTTCGACGGCGCGGTCCCTGAAGCGACTACGGCCGTACTTGCGGCCGCACCACTGGAAGCTGCGGACAGCAACGGCGCTGGCTGCGCTGGCCGCCATCCTGGCGCTGGCGATGCCTCAAGTCCTGAAGTGGATCGTCGACGGACCGGTGGCGCAGCGCAAACCGGCAGAGGTGGTCCTCGGAGGTCTGGCACTGCTGCTCCTGGGAGCCGCCGAGGCGTTGATCTTCGGCATCCGGCGGTGGCTGATGGCCGCGCCCCTGGCCGACATCGAAGCGGCGATGCGTGCCGACTTCCATCGGCACGCGCAGCGGCTGCCGATCGCTGCCCACGACGCCTGGACCAGCGGGCAGCTGTTGTCGCGGGGAACTTCGGATCCGCAGGTCATCCGCATGTTCATCGCCGGGCCGCTGACGTTCCTGCCGGTTCACGCGTCCACGCTCGTCATCGGTGCGGCGATTCTGGTCTCCCAGCAGTGGCTGCTCGCCATCATCGTGCTGTCGCCGATTCCCCTGCTGATTGTCTTGTCCTATCGGTTCGAATCCAGGTACGCGGACGCGACCCGCCGGGCACAGGATCTGTCGGGTGACCTGACGACGGCGGTTTTGGAGTCCGTGACGGGCATCCGCGTGATGAAGGGCTTCCGCCGGAGCGAACACCGGACAACCCGGTTCCGTGACCAGGTCCGGGAGGTGCGCGAGGCCGAGTTGGACAAGGCGCGGCTGCTCGGCGGCATCTCGATGGTCATCACCGCGCTGCCGGGACTCGCGACGGCAGGCGCGTTGGTGACGGGTGCGGTCCAGACAGCGCACGGGCAACTGTCTACGGGGACGCTGTTGGCGTTCTTGGCGACGGTGGCCGCACTGCGAGGGGCGATCGAGCAGACAGGGGGGTTGCTGGCCGTATGCCATGACGGGGCAGCGGCCGCGAACAGATACTTCGAGGTGCTCAATCAACCAGCCGTTGCTGACCCAGGGATTGCGGCCGGCCAGGCGGACACGGTGGTCGCCGAGAACGGATCCGGCACTGACAGGACCACCGTCACCAGCCCTGAGGCACCCCGCCATCTGCGGCCTCAGCGCCCGGCCGAACTCGTGTTTGCTGGAGTCGGCTTCCGCTACCCTGACGCCCCCGCCGACGATCCGCCGGCCCTGCATGACGTCAGTGTGCGTATCGCGCCCGGTGAGACGCTGGCAGTGGTCGGGGCTACCGGAAGCGGCAAGACCACGCTCGCTTCCCTGGTCCCACGGCTGTACGACCCCGTCGAAGGCCGCATCACGCTCGACGGCGTCGACATCGCCCGTACCCCCCTTGCCGAGCTGCGGTCCGCGGTGGCCGTCGCCTTCGACGAACCGGTCCTGTTCTCCGGGACCATCATGGACAACGTCCTCATGGGCGCGGAAGCCGACGCCGGTGAACTCGACAGGGCCCTGCGCTCCACCTGCGCCGACGGGTTCGTGCACCGGCTGGCCGAAAGCGGCCGAACTCGCGTCGGGGAGAACGGAATGTCGCTGTCCGGCGGCCAGCGGCAACGGATCGCACTCGCGCGGGTCATGGTCCGCCGCCCCCGGGTCGTCGTACTCGATGATCCGCTGTCGGCTTTGGATACGCACACTGAGGCCCAGATCCAAGACGCACTGCGGGAGGTACTGGCCTCGACGACGGCTCTGGTGCTGGCGCATCGGCCGTCAACCGTGCTGCTGGCCGACCGGGTCGCGGTGATGGCCGGCGGCCGGATTGTCGCCGTCGGCACTCACGAGGAGCTGCTGCGCACCAGCTCGGCGTATGCGGCACTGATGACACCGATCGAGGCGGCGGTCAACCCGGAGGAAGGGGCCTGATGCGCCGATCGACACGCACATCGACACCCGAGGCGGCGCGGCCCGGGCCCGACGACGCCGCAGCCGGCGCCGACGGTCTCCACGGCCGCGCGGCGGCCGCCGACACCGCCGACCGGACGGTCGACCTGATGGAGGCGACGCCGTCGAAGGGAGCAGCGGGGCGCCTGCTGCGCTCAGTGCTGGGGCCGAATATCCGGCGTCTGCGGTTGGCTGTGGTGGTCGTCCTGCTCCAGCAGGCGGCCGCACTGGCCGGGCCGGTGTTCGTCGCCGTCACTATCGACTGGGCGATCCCGGCGCTGCGCGCCGACGATGCGAAACCCCTCATCGTCCTCGCCGTCGCCTACGGGTGCTGCGTAACAGCTGCCGGCCTGTTGCAGAACATGTTCATTCGGTTGTCCGTCAGCGTCGGGCAGGGTGTGGTCACCGAACTCCGTGTGCGCCTGTTCTCCCACATCCAGACGCAGAGCGTGGAATTCCACGACGAGCACGCCGCCGGCAAGCTGGCCTCCCGGGCCTCCAGCGACGTCGATGCCGTCCGCGAGCTCTTCGAGAGCGGGATCGATCAGATCATCACCGCGGCGGTGTCCCTGGTCTACATCTCGTCGGTTCTACTGGTGCTCGACCGGCAGCTTGGTGGCGCCGCGCTGGCCGCGATGGCGCCGATCTACTGGACCATGCGGTCATTCCGCAGACGCTCGCTCCAGGTGTATCACCGGCGTTCGACGGCGGCCGGAGCGGCATCCGGCGACATGAGCGAGACCTTCACCGGCATCCGCACTGTCCAGGCCTTCTGCCGCGAACGCTCCAACGAGCACCGGTTCGCACGGCTCAACCACCGGCACCGGAAGGAGAACCGACAGGCCGATGTGGAAATGGCGCGCTACGTGACCTCGTCACGTCTCGTCGCCAACATCGCCGTCGCGGGGCTGGTGCTGTGGGGCGGATATCGCGTTGCGTCGGCCACGCTGGAGTTGGGCACCTATGCCGGCGTCGTGCTGTATCTGCGGGATCTGTACGACAAACCGCTCAGACTCGGCGGCGTCCTCGACGCCTGTCAGTCAGCGGCGGCATCGCTGGGCAAGATCGCTGTGCTGCTGGCGATCGAGCCGACCGTCGTCGAACCCGCTCGCCCCGCTTTCCTGCCCGCGCTTCCCGGACGCTTCGCCGGACGCCGGCTGAGCTGCGAGGACGTCTCCTTTGCCTATCGCGACGGGCGTGAGGTGCTCCGCGGCTTCGAACTCGACATCCCGGCCGGCCAGACAGTCGGCCTGATCGGACCCTCTGGCGGTGGAAAGTCCACGCTGGCCAAGCTGCTGGCGCGGTTGCACGATCCGACCGGCGGCCGCGTGCTCCTCGACGGGGTCGATCTCCGATCCATCTCGACGACCGATCTGCGCAACGGCGTGGTCATGGTCACCCAGGAAAACTTCCTCTTCTCCGGCACCGTCGCCGAGAACATCGCGTTGGCGCGTCCCGACGCCACGCTCGAAGAGATCCGGTGCGCCGCCAAGGCGACCGGGGCCCATCGGTTCATCTCGGCGCTCCAAGACGGCTACCAGACCCACGTAGGTGACCGTGGTGGACGTTTCTCGTCCGGTCAGCGGCAACTGATCGCCTTGGCCCGCGTCTTCCTGGTGAACCCCTCCGTCATCGTGCTGGACGAGGCCACCTCAGTCATCGACATCCCGAGCGAGCGCGCGGTGCAGAACGCGATGCGCGCAGTGTTCCGGGGACGTACGGCACTCGTCATCGCTCACCGACTGTCGACGATCCAGATCGCCGACCGTGTGCTGGTGCTGGCCAACGGCCGCGTAATCGAGGACTCTGCGCCAGCCGACCTCACCGGGAAGCATGGCCCGTCGCCACAGGCCCGCCGGCTCTGGCTGAGCAGCGACGGCTGAGCGGTATTGACGTGACCTCCCCTCGGGATTCCACCCGCGCCAGCCCGTACGAAGAAGAAGTGGCCGGTGAAGTCCACGACATCGTGGAAAGCCGCTGAGCCAGCCACTTCGCCGCAGGAGAGTACGTGGTGATCGTTCCCCGGCTCGGGCTTGGCGGGCAGAACGTGGACGTCCGCCGCAAACTGCTGTACGCGTTGGCGGTCGCGCTCGGCGACGTCACCCCGACCGAGCCACGGAACAGCCAGGTCGTCTGGACGAGCTCTCTCAAGCGGCTTGACACGGCATAGCGGTCTCGGGGGAGCGAGGCAGGCCCCCCGAGACCGCTCAGGGCGCGGTCCCTATCAGGGCTCCCGGGCAAGGAGCCGCTCCAGCGCCGCGGTGACGTCGGCCGGGCACTGGTCCATCACCCAGTGACCTGCGTCATCGAGCATCGTCAATTCGGCGTGCGGAATACGCTTGCCGAGCTCGACAGCGATCGCGGAGCGTAGGTAGGTGTCCTTCCGGCCCCACACGATCGCGGTCGGGCACCGGATGTCGCCGAGCCGCCGGCGCAGCTCGGGCCGGACCATGACGCGATAGTCGCTGAAGAAGTGTTGGACCAGCCAGCGGCGGCCCTCCGGCGTGTCCATCCAGCCGACGTAGCTGTCCAGGACCTGGTCGTCGAGGAGGTCGTCGCGTACCAGCGCCCTGAACACCCGGCGGTGCGCTCCGGCGACGGGGAGCCGTGCTGTGAGCGTACGGAGGACGGGCGTGCGCCCGGCCAGCGTGAGCAGGCCGAAGGCGACGTACCAGCGGGGCACGAAGGAGGACTGGGCGCGACTGTTGAGGATCGCCAGCCGGCGTACACGGTCGGGGTGGGTCTGGGTGAAGCCGAGCGCGAGGAAACCGCCGTAGTCGTGCCCGAACAGGTTCACGGCGTCGATGTCCAGGGCGTCGAGCAGTCGGCCGATCCGTGCGACCTCGGTGTCGTAGTCGAAGCGCAGGTGCAGCGGTCGCTCGGACTGCCCCCAGCCGAGGAGGTCCGGGGCGATCACCCGGTTCTCGCGCGCGAGCGCCGGGATCTGGTGGCGCCAGCAGTGGTGGTTCGCCGGGTAGCCGTGCAGGAGCAGAACCGGCTCGCCGTCACTGGGCCCTGATTCCCAGCACGCCATGCTGGCACCGTCCACCACGACCGGCCGAGCCCGGGTCATCTCCGCACCGGGGCCCATTGTGCTCATCGTCTCTCCTCGCCGGTCGTCCCGCCGCCCATGCGTCCGCGACCACGCCGTGGGCACGGACCGGACCCGATCCAGTAGAGCGGATGAGCGCCCACGTATCCAACTCGCTGAAAGGCGGCGGCCGGAACACGGACGGAACATGCCGCCGCGGCGGATGCGCAGTTCTCTGCGTGGTGGTGGTCGATGAGGCGTAGCGCCTTCCAGGGGGGTGCGGTGGGGGATGGGAATGCCGGAGGTGGTGATGGCCTGTGGTGTAGCTGACGCGTTTGTCTATTGATTTTTGGTTGCGGCCTGCTGTTGTTCAGTTGTACTGATCGGTATGCCTGTTCCGCGGGGGAGGCGTACGCGGGGTCGGGGCGCTGGGGGCGGGTGGTAGGTGGGTGAACTGGCTGTTTGTGTTGCGCAATGGGCTGAGTGTGGTGGCGGTTTTTGCGCAGGGTGGTTGGCGTGCCTATAGGTAGGGGGAGTTGCTGGCTGTTTTCGGCAGGGTCGGGGCGTGGGTTGGTTCAGGGGTGTGTAGGCGTTGCCAGAGAAGGTCGTGGTCGGCGGGTGCGAGGCGGGCAGTTGGAGGCGACTGGCTAGGTGGTGGAGGAAGGCGGTGTGCTGCGCGCGTGCCAGGGAGTGCGGGGGCAGGCGGTCGAGGGCCGAGGCGAGGGTGAGGGTTTCGGGGTAGGTGATCAGTTCCCGGCAGGTCAGGGCGGGGGAGGCCGGGCCTGGGGGGATGTGGGGATTGGCGGCGGTGAAGCAGTTGGGGCCGCGCATGAAACTGGTTCCCCTCATCAGGCCCCTTGGAATCGATCTTCTAGGCTGGCGCGGTGACTGATGAGCAGGAGTGGGTGCAGCCGTCGGGAGTGTGGGCCACGGCGGTGGGGGTGGCCAGGGTGCGGGCGCTGGAGACCGAGCGGGAGAACGCGCTGTTCCGCGACCCACTGGCACAGGCCTTCGCCACCGCCGGCGGCCTGTGGCCCTCCTCGCCGCCGCTGCCCGATGACGAGGCCGCACGCCGCCGCTGGCTGGCCGTGTCGTTCTCCATCGTCATCAGGACGAAGTTCCTCGACGACCTGTTGCAGCAGGCCTCCGCGTCCGGGGTCCGGCAGGTCGTGCTGCTCGGCGCCGGCATGGACAGCCGGGCCTTCCGGATGGACTGGCCCGAGGGCACCCGGCTGTTCGAGGTCGACACCGCCGCGCCACTGGACTTCAAGGCTTCGGTGCTGCGCCAGGAGCGGGCCGTCGCACGCTGCGAGCGGATCACCGTCGCGGTGGATCTGCGTGCGGACTGGCCAGGCGCGCTGGCCGCCGCAGGGCACGACCCGGCCGTGCCGACCGCGTGGATCGCCGAGGGACTGCTGATCTATCTGCCCGAGGATGCGGTGGAGCTACTGCTGGCCCGGATCAGCGCGCAGTCGGCGGCAGGCAGTCGGATGGGGCTGACATTGGGCTCGCGCGGCGTGATCGAGCGCTTCGGCGCGGATGCCGTGCCGGGATCGGCGGCGTCGATGTGGGTCTCGGAGATGCCCGACGACCCGGTGGGCTGGCTGGCCGGGCACGGCTGGGAGGCCGACAGCGACACCCTGCGCGAGCGCGCTGCCGCCTACGGCCGCCCGATCAGCACCCCTCCGCAGCGTGAGGAGCGGCCCGGCGGACTGATCTCGGCGGTCCGCCGGTAGAGCGCCTCCCGGTTCCCTAGATGATCGATTCCAAGGGGAACTGATGAGTGGAGCCAGGTTCATGCGCGGCCAGCCAGTCATGCACGCACTGACCGCCTACGACCACTAAAGTTCGCCCGAAAATCGCCTGGCTGGACGGTGGTGTGGTCGACAGTCCTTCGCCGTGAACGAAGTGCTCCCGCCGTTGAAACAAGCTGCTGTTTTCCTCGGTCGAGGGCGTGTTGGTGGAATCGGTCGAGGTGACCGACACGGTCGTCCGGGTCGATGCCCGTACGACCGCAGGGCGGGCGGCCTGTCCGGGGTGCGGGTGCTGGTCGGGGCGAATACACGGCTCCTACCTGCGATTTCTTCGCGATCTGCCGACGGCGGGCAAGTTCGTCGTGGTGTCGTTGCGGGTGCGGAGGTTCGTCTGCGAGGAGGAATCCTGCGAGCGCATGACCTTCGCCGAGCAAGTACCCGGTCTCACCCGCAGGTTCGGGCGACGGACCGAGCGGCTGCGGTCGACGCTGGTGGCGGTGGGTCTTGCGCTCGCGGGCCGGGCCGGCGCCCGGATGACGGATGCCTTCAAGGTTCCGGTCAGCCGGAACACCCTGTTGAGGCTGATCACCTCGCTTCCGGACCCCGCCACCGCAGTACCCCGTGTGGTCGGCGTGGACGAGTACGCCCAGCGCAAGGGCCGTGTCTACGGAACCGTGCTCGTCGACGTCGAGACACGTCGCCCGGTCGACCTCCTTCCCGATCGGGAGGCGGACACGCTCGCGGCCTGGCTCGCCGAGCGGCCCGGCATCGAGATCGTCTGCCGTGACCGGGCGCCCTTCTTCGCCGAAGGCGCCACCCGCGGCGCCCCGCAGGCCCTATGTACTACCTCCGCAAACCGGCGCGGGCCCCCTTCCTGACGCCCGCGCTCAAGCTCGTCTTCAGCGCGCAGGCCCTGGGTGAGGTGCGGGAGGAGGTCCGGATCTGGGACCACAAGATCCACCAGCCGCGCCCGGTCCTGTTTCCGCACGAGAAGGGCATCAGGGCACTGCGCCGCTGGTACGCCCAGTTCTATCCCTCCGGCCTTCCGGCCGCGCCGTCCAGTGATGTCGCCGCCCCCGCCGAGGCCGAGACCGGCGACCGGACGGAGAGCGACGGGGATGCCGTGCCGCCATCGCGGGACGCACAGCTGCGCCGCCGGGAACCGAACGTCCATCACTGAAGGAGTCCTGCTGCGGGATGCCGACGGCGCCGATCCGGTGAGCCGGTTTGCGCGACACCAGTACCTACTGGTGCGCGCCTGACGCCCGCGAGCCGGTCGCGCAGAGCGCAGAGCCGGTTGGCGGCCACGACGCTCCGGGAAGGCCGGGCGCGAGTCGCGGCAGCGGTGCCTGTCAGCGGGCGGCGACCTGCTCGTCGTGCCTGCCGGGCTTTGCGAGGGGGTCTGCCTCCGCTCTCGGGCCGGTTCCGCACCGTGCCGGCGGGCGGCCTGGGGCGCTGCTCCGTCATGTCGGGCACCTGGGCAGTACGGTGCTCAACTGGACCAGCCTGTCGAGATCGACGCGGATCCCAGGGAGCCATAGGCGCTGCCCTTTCCGGGCGACCTGGATCCAGATGCTGCTGTGATTGTGTTCCTCGTCGGTGACGGTGACGCCGTCGGCGATCCGGCAACGCGCGTGCAGCAGGTCCTGGTGCCAGACACGGTCGGCAGAGTTGGCCGTCGTGTAGGGACGGTAGGGGTCCCAGGCCAGATGCAGCGCGCATTCGTGTGTACGGGGTTTCTGACATTTCTCTTCGACGTTGTGGACAAGCACGCCGGCATCGCCATAGCCGGTCTTCGCGTCCTTCGCTTCAGTGACGCCCTGTGCAGGGGGCGCGGTGGGTGAGTGCTGGAGGCCGAACAGCGTCAGCCCGGCCGCAAGGCCGATGGCGGTGCCGGCCGCGGCGAAGCCCCATGGACCGGACAGGCGCTTGCGTAGACGGTGGCGCCAGGTGGGGGAGGGTTTTGGTGGCGGGGCGGCAGGGGCTGGTTCCTCGGGCCGGCTGCGGTCGGTGGCCTCCCACAAAGCCCGGTACACGCTGGGGTCTGCTCCCAGCGCCCGGCACAGGTCTCGGACGACGGGCCATGGAGGCACGGTTTCGCCGCGGAAGTAGCGGGAGAGGGACGAGTCGCTGATGCGGACCTGGGTTTCCAGGGCGCGAAGCGTGCGGCCGGAGCTTCGCTGCAGCTCCCGCAGCGCCTCGCCCAGCCTCCGTGCTGCCGCTGCGTCCTGCGGACGTTGGCCACTCATCGACAAGGGTCTCCCTGCAGGTGCCGCAGCCGTGTCCCGTCGGCTGTTTCATGTCCCGGGACGGATACGTCCCAGCAGGTCAGGAATGTATTGATCCCGACATCAGTGAAGCAAACGGGACCTGCTGGCGAAGAGCGATCTACCACCGCAAACTTGGCGTACCGGCTGTGCAGATCACCCCCAAGGGTGAGCGGGCCGGTGGTCATGCCCGTGCCGGCACAAGCCGCACGAGCCGCCTGTGAACCCCCCACCGAAAGGAAGCTTCACCATGCGTGTACGCACCATGTTCTGCGCCCTTGCAGCGATCGCCGTGACTGGGCTCGGCATGAGCGCAGCGGCGCCCGCAGTCGCGGCGCCTGCCGCAGTCTCCTCGCACGTGAGTGCTGTCCAGGCGGCCGACGGCCTCAACGTCCACCGGGGCAAGTACTTCACCCTGAGCGGCTGCCAGACGGCCGGCCAGCAGGGCATCGATCGCGGACACTGGGACGCCTACCAGTGCGCCGATGGCACCTGGCCGTTGCGCTGGAACCTGTGGACCAACCGCTGAGAATGTAGAGCCGTCGGCGGCCCTCTGAACACAGGGAGGCCGCCGGCGGCCGCGGACCGCCCGACTGCTGACGGTCCGGCAATACCCGCCCGCTGCGTCTTCCTCTCCCGCTTGCCCGTCGTCAGCTGCCCCTGCGGGTGGCCGTCTCCGTACGCGAGGGCGCCATCTCCTTGACGACGCTGCTCAAGCGGCTGCGATCCGGGTCTCACAAGAACGCCACGTACGGCGCCTTCCGCGAGGTCGGCCGCGTCATCCGCACCGTGCAACTCCTGCGGTACCTCACGGACGCACCGCTGCGCCGACGGGTGACCGCCGCGACCGGGGCCGTCACCTTCGCCCGTGCCCGGCTCATCCAGGCAGCCGCCTTCCTCACCTGGCTCGCCGAGCGGGGCCGCGTCATCAGCGAGTGCACCCAGGCTGACCTCGACGGCTGGTTCGCACAGGGCTTCGTGGTCCTGCCACGTCGTTGGGTGGTGGAGAGGTCGCTTTCGTGGATCATGCGGGCCCGTCGGCACTGCCGGGACCACGAGAGGCTGCCTCAGGTCAGTGAGTCGCTCATCACCTGGGCGTCCTTCACGCTGACGACCCGACGGCTCACCCGCAAACCCGCACGACGGTCCAGGCGAGCACCGCTCGCCCCGGCCGCGATGCCGACCGCCGCCTGATCCCGGCCAACATCAATCTACTCGTCGTCATGTCGGCGCCCGGCTACTCGTCCGCGCCGTCGCCCTGGCCGAACTGCCCACGCCGGCGCAGGAACTCGAGGGTCTGCCACCGCACCCCGAGTTCCATCTGCTTCGGGGACAGCCCGGTCTCCCGGGTCGGGTCCTCTTCATCGATCCCATTCGGGTGCTGCCGCCTCGGCCAAGATCGATTCGGAGATCACAGTGGCGGTCCGTGGCTGAGAGGTCTTGACCATTTTATGGATCAGCCGTTGATGGGTGTCTGTCACAGGTGGGAAGGATGATCCCGAGCCGTGGGCATGGCTCTTCTTTTTCCGTCCCGATACACGGAGAGGAGGTGCAGTGATGAAGTTGCTGTTTGCTGTACGCAACCGCGTCTTGGCCCGTCAGAGCCTGAAGACGAAGGCCTGGTACATCTGGTACTGATGCAGGCGCCCTTGCCGTGACATCGTTGTCCGGATGGCATGGCAAGGGCGCACCCACCCGGAAGCGTCTTGGGAGGTAGTTGTGCCCGTGTCGTCCGTGCCGCGGACTCGCACCACCGTGCTGCACCCGCGTCTGGCTGCCCTTCTGAAGGATCATTTGGGCCAGGACGTCTTCCGGCTCGAACCGGACACCGTCGCAGTCGCCGGACCCGAGGTGCTGGACCGTGTCCTGGCCGCCCGGCGCGCCACCGAGACCGAACGCCCGACGTTCAAGCCGCTGCACGGGCGTTCCATTTCGCGTTCCGAGGCCTCGGCCATCACGCGGACCGTCGGTGCCGACGTCCGCGCGGCGCTGGAGCGTCGCGTGCCTGGGCGTGTGGACTTGTCCGGCTCCTGGCCTGTCACCGGGCACATGTTCCTGCGAGACCTCATTCTCGGCCAGGACCCGTACCGCCTACGCATACTGATGAGCCGTTACCTCGAACTGACCCCGAAGCTCACCGGGTCGGTGATCGCTGTGGGCGCCGCTCTGCCCGGCTGGCCGAGGCCCGGTGACAGCGGACTGACGGGCCTGGCCGCACGGGCCGCCGAGGCCGTCGGTTACCACGACCGCCGTTACGCCATGGGCATGTACCGCAGGGCGGCTGCCCCGGTCTGTTTCACAGTCTCGACGCTCGTTGCGAACGCTGTCTGGCTGGGCGCGCCCTTCGACGACGACACCCCGAACCGTCACATCATCCATGAGGCACTGAGGCTTCTGCCGCCGTCGTGGAACCTGCTGCGCACCGCCTCGCCGGAGTACCCGCAGATCGACGCACGGATCGGTGCCACCGACGACGTGCTGCTCCTGCCGCTGCTCTCCCACCGCGACCCGGCCCTGTGGGAGGCACCCGACGAGTTCCGTCCTGAACGCTGGAACGACCTCGACCCCGACACGGCCCCCGGCTACTTGCCCTTCGGCCACTCCTCCGAACGCTGCTGGGGCCGGCACATGGTCGTGCCACTCGCCGGACTCCTCCTCGACCTGATCCGCGCCTCGGGCCTGCTGGTCGACCCTCGTCAGAGCGTGGGCAGGGTGCCGCTGCTCGGTCTGCTCGGGGTGGAGGAGGTACGCCTGACGCGACCGAAGTGACCGCGGGCCGACCGGAGTCTGGCGATAGGTCTCCCAGCCCGCTCCGAAGCCATGATCCATCTCGCCATGGCCGACCTGATGGCCCGCCGCCTCACCGGCGAAGCCACCATCTCCTGGCACGACCCGTCACCACAAGATCAAACCGCAATGACGGCCACGGGCGGTTGGAGTATGACGGCGTCGCGATCAGGACCGGCAGCAGCCCCGCGCAGGTCAGGTTTGTCGTGATCGTTCAGTACACGCGCAAGACCAAGGATGGACGGTACGACGCCGGCCGGGGACAGAAGATCGGCGTCATCAACGCCTTCTGCCGCAACCAGCCGAACAGCAAGTGCCCCCCCATGGAATGAACCAGTGATCAATTCCGAACACCGAGAGCAGCAGGCGGCTGTCAGCCGCCTGCTGCTGTACTACCTCAACGCCCCCATCGCCGAGGGCTGCCGCCTGCGCGGAGTCGTGCCCGCCCCAGGCGCCGTCCGGATCGCTGTCCATGCTGGAGACGACGAGGACGGCGCTACGTTCCTGTACGAGATCCCCACGACACCGTCGCCCCGTACTACTTTCCGGGCATTCTGCGCACTGTCCTGGCCGGCACCCAGCTCTACGGCAGCAGCGATATCAGCGAAGCCATGGGGATGACCGTCATCCGCCTCCGTCCCGAGGAGATCACCCCGAACCCAGAACCCGAACGGGGCCAGGCACTCACCGTTCTGCGCGCCTTGTCGGACCCCGGCGACGAGGAGAACCCCTTCCTGATCGGTTTCCTGCTGCTGGGGCACAGCCTGTTGCGCCTGTACGTGCAGCGCCCTGACCACCCAGGCGCCATCGGCGTAGACATTCGTCTCACCGGTACGCCTACCGCTCTGATCGCATCCATTCCCAGCCTCATCGAGGAAGAGCAGTATCAGAAGCCGTCTCTCGGTGACCCGCACTGCGATCTCATCGTGGACCTGACCGACTGGTAGGCGGGCGGGTCACGCGGCTGGCGACGGCCTCCGGTACAGACAGATGATGACCATGCGTTCGTCTCGCTTGCTGCCCAGGCGCGGAAAGCGGCTTCGGCAAGTCGTCCGGCATCCGGAGACGCTGCTGTAGCTTTCCCCGGCACTGCCAGTCGCGGCCGCACCATGCCGGGGGAAGACCTCCACCGCATTCGACTGTGGAACGTCGCGGGGGCCGGCCGCATCCCGCCCACGCGGCAGGATTGCGGGGAAGTCTGACGGTAGCGGCGGGTCTGAGGACCGGGTAGCGCGTCCAGGACCTGGCCGCGCTGGAGGGTGACGAGGCCATCGCGGCCGGCTTCACCGCGGCGTGCTCCTGGCGCCGGTTCATTTACCGCGAGCAGGCCACGGACACGGTGCTGGAGTACGTGCAGCACCTGAGCCCGTGGGAGTTCTGCCAGTTCCTCGGGGACCTGGTCGTGGCCGGCGCGAGGGCGGGTAAGGCGCAGGACCGGTACTTCTGCGAGCCGGCGACGCATATCGACACGGCGGCCCGCGCCGCCGCATCGGTGAGCACCGACTGTGTCGAGCCGGAGCCCGGGCCGGAGAAGGTCATCGCCCCGGACGCCTACGAGAAGGCCCTCACGAAGGCGGAGAAGTTCGGATACAAGAACGTCGAAGACGCCGGGCTGATGGCCGGCTTCTGCGAGACGCCCTGCAGATCGCGGTGGGCGCGGTGTCGCCGCAGCCGGTGCGGGAGGGCGCAGCGGCGCGGCATGACCGCGAAGGAGCTGTGCCGTCTGGCCGGCAAGGACCCGCTGGGCGTCTCCGAACTGTGGTGCACGCCGGCAGCAACGACGGCCCGCGTGATCGATGAGTCTGATCGCGGACCGTTGCCCAGTCAGTAGTCGGCCCGAACCCCCGGCCGCGCGCCGGGGGTTCGCCGCACAGCAACCCAACTCGCCTCTGATGAAGGAGACTTCAACATGGAGCATCCGTCAGGGCGAGCAGAATCGCTGCGGGTTCCTGTGCGGCGTGCCGCAAGGACTCTGTCGGAACAGGGCGGGTCAGCGGATGGTGGTGACCCGGTGTTCCGTCAGGGCGGCGCAGTTGGATCCGGTCACGTACACGTACACGTTGTCGATGTGACCGCCCCAGTCGACGCAGTGTGCCTTGCCGTAGACGTATGCCGGACCGGCGTACGACGTGAACTGCCCGTAGTCCTGGGCGTACTCGTCGGTGTCGGGGACGTAGACCCACGCGCCCATGTCCCGCGCGGTTCCCGGGTTGGTGCGGATGGTCGCGACGCAGTTCTTGCCGTTGGCCGAGTTGTAGGTCAGGTAGACGGTGCCCTGCGAGCCGATGGGAGCCGAGTTGACGGTCTGGTAGCTGCTCCCGCAGACCTTCTGCGGCGTGGTGTTCGGCGCGGCGGAGGCGGGCGCCGCCAGGGCGGTCGTGCCCCCGACCGCCAGAGCCGCGACCGCGGCACCGGATAAGGCATAACGCGTGAATCCCATATTTCCCCCTTTTAATCTTGGAAGCTTCTCACTCCTGATAGATCTGACTCACACCTCTTTCGGATGGTTGTACCCCCGCAAGAGCGCGGTTGTAGGAGATGGCCGCCCATCCCAGGAAGGCCGTGCGGGCCGCCACAGGTCGTGCACTGAACGGTCCGGGCCCGGGACTGGATCCGTCGACGACCACGGTCTCCGGGTAGGTGGACGCCGACCGTCCCATGTCTTGTCCATGCACCACCTGCGGACGGGATGCGCTCGCGCGTCCCGGAGCTTCGAGCTCGCCGCCCGCGTCGTCGACGTCACCTTCAGCCTGCACGAGGCCGCCGACCGAGTCGGCCCAGGCGCGACACGTCAGTTGCCCCTGCCGGGCTACGGACCCGGATGTCTGGCGAGCCAGTCCTGGAACTCGCGGTGCCGGAACTGGTAGGCCACACCGGAGATCCGCAGGAGACCCGCTTCGTAGGCCCAGTTGAGAAATCCGCCGAGCCGCAGGGGGAGCCGGCCCCGGGAACAGACCAGGAACACCAGGTAGCGGCGGCCGGCTCCGGCCAGTATGCACAGGCCCGTCGACGCCCCGATCGCCAGCCCGCTGGTCACTCCGATCCACAGTGCCGTCGTCGTTCCGGCCGTCAGGCCGAACGCCCGGCCGCCGGTGAGTCCGCCGTTCAACGCGACGATGAGCGCGCACGTCAGCGCGAGCAGCGCGCCGAACAGAAGGTCGTCGCGGACCAGGTGCCGGGGATCGGTGGGCTGCACGAGGTCGCGCGCGCCGGCCGGTGCCGGGTCGGTCGTGGCACTGCCCAGCAGCGCGAACGCCAGTGCACCGGCCAGCGCGCCCACGAAGGCGCCGGCCGGTACCGCGACGAGCGCGCCGACCGGTCCGAGAGACAATGCGGCCCCCAGCCCGCCCGACAGCCCCAGGGCGAGGGCGCCGGTCAGCGCGCCCGTCAAGGCCCGGGCGCGGCGATGGCGCCGGGCCGGACCACGCGATCGCCACAACCGGACCGTTCTCGGGGCGGGCACCGAAGCGCGGGAGGACCGCCAGATCGCCAGGATCCCGGCGAGCGCGGGTACCACGCCGGCCATCAGCTGACGGGTGGGCAGGCCGGCGGCCTGAATCACCAGCACGGTGGCGAAGACGACACTGATGAGGGTGGAGGACAGGGTGTCCACGACCCGGACGCGTCCGGTGCCCGCCATCGGCCACAACCGGTGGAGTATCAGGTCGGTGCCGACACCCGCGGTGGCGGTGCCCGCGGCCGCCGCAGTGGGCGGCGCGGACTCGAGGTGGACGGCGAGTGCGGCCAGCCACCGGTGCGTCTGTTCGGCGGTGTAGCGCTCGGCGTGGTGGGGGTGCTGACTGACGGCGGCGGGCAGGTAGCGGACCAGGAGATGGTCGCGGACGGCGCCCGGATCTGGGAGAACGCACAGTTCGGCGGGGTCGTACAGATGGGCGAGGGTGTCGGGGTGGCGTTGCTCGTGGACGGTGACGGCCAGGTTGAGCCGCCACGGCGTGTCCAGGGCGCGAGCCAGTGCGCAGTCGGGGGCCGCGGCCAGGGCGGCACGGACGGGTTCCCAGCGCCCGGGGTCGGTGACACGGGCGGTGAAGTACTCATCGATCTGGCCGTGTTCAAGGGGATCGATCCGGATACGGGCGGCCTCCCGCATCCGTACGTCCACTTCGGCCAGTTTCGCGTACTGGGCGGTGCGGCAGGTCAGGACTACCGGTGCGCTGCGCATGGCGTCCTGGTAGGCGTTGAGCTGGTCGAGGGCACGGGTGGCACGGCGGCGGGCGACTGGGACGCTGTCGAGGTCCATCTCGTCCAGGCCGTCCAGGACGGGCAGGATCCGCTGCCGGTCGACCAGGGCACGGGCGTCCGCGGCGGTGATGCCACGGTCCCGGAAGCGCTCCCCGATCTGCTCGGCGATCCACTCGTGCAGCGGCCGTACGGTGTTCCAGGCCGAGAGCGAAAGGCGGACCGGGACGGGATCGGCGTCGGTGCGGTCCGGGTCGGTCAGGACGGCGAGCAGGAAGTGCAGGGCCAGGACGGTCTTGCCGGCCCCGGGCCCGCCCGTGATGACCAGCCGGGTGGGCTCCAGTCGCCGGTAGTAGCGCACGACAGCGCCGAGACTGCCTCGAGGCTCGGCGCCGACCGCGTTGTTGCCCGGTTCGGGGAAGTGACGGAAGGTCAGGTTGATGCGGTGGCCGCCCGGGCCGAGCAACTGCTTGACCTGTCCCGTCTCGGCGGCGAGGACGACCGCCGCCAGAGTCCGGGCCTTCGCGTCCAGGTCCGCGGCCGCCTCGGTGCGGTCGCCGCGGTAGGCGAGCCAGGCCAGGACGAGGCCGGGCGCCCCAAGAAGCACGCTCACCAGGGTGGCGGCCAGGGACGCCACGTGGAACCGTCGGGACAGCCACAGGGCCACCGCCAGGCTCAGGGCCAGTATGGCGAGCAGGGCGACGTCCGTGCGACGCGTGCGTAATCCAACCATGGGGTCATCTTCGGGCGGCGGTCCCGGCCGGGCGGATCATCACTCCGTCCCCCACCGGATCGTCACGCGCCCCGCACAGGTTTCCGCTCCGTGCGACGAGGCAAGCCGCCGGGCCGTCAGGTCACCGTCGCCGCCCGCGTCGCACTCCCACGCAAAAGGCTGCTATTGGCGTGACCGACCGTCACCGCACCACACGAAGTGGACCAGAGCCGCGACTCACCAACAGAGCCAGAGCAGCAGTGCCGGCGCGTGAGTGCCTGTTTTCGATCCTTGGCGATGTTTGCCCGGCTCAGAATTCAAACAGGCCCTTCGAAGTGTGGTGAGGACCGTGTAGAAGCAAGATCGGTACCGCTGTCACGGGCACGGCGCCGACCGGGTTCAGGATCAGAGGTGCTGACCGAGATCCGCGAACAGCACTGTGGACTTGAGTGGCTGGCATCCATCCTGTCCGGTGGGCTACGTTGTGCGGCGATGACTACCGGGACGGCATTGCGCCACACACGGATTGGTGACCCGGCGCTCCTCTGAGCGCCGTACGGGCCGGTGCTGGCCCGCTGTTGGGTCGAGGATCTGGCGCTGCTGCGCGGGCTCCGCCTCCTGTCGTGTTGATCACAGCTCGACACGTCAACCACGACAGGAGAACTCATGCCCATCAATACGCTGCACATTCCCACCGCGGACGGCCAGGCTGACGCTTTCGCCGCCTTCCCCGACGGTGGTGAGCGGCACCCAGGGGTGCTGATGTACGCGGACGGCTTCGGCATCCGGCCCGTGCTGCGGGAGATGGCCCGCGAACTGGCCGGGCACGGGTACTACGTGCTCGTCCCCAACCTCTTCTACCGGCACGGCCCGGCACCGGTGATTGAACTTCCCGAGCACATCGGAGAAGAGGTCCGGCCCGCGGTCTTCGCCCAGCTGATGCCCTTGATCGAGGCGCACACCGCCGAACGTGCTCTGAGCGACGCCGACGCCTACCTCAGCTTCCTCGCCACCCAGCCCGAGGTCGGCGCCGGACCGGTCGCGGTGACCGGCTACTGCATAGGCGGCCTCCTGGCGATGCGCACCGCCGCGGCCCACCCCGGCCAGGTGGCCGCCCTCGCCGCATTCCACGGCCCCGTGGGCGTCGACGGACCTGACCTCTTCGCCAAGCTCACCGCTCAGGTCCACCTCGGCCACGCCGAAGGTGACATGACGCCCGAGGCCCTCGGTGAGCTCAACCAGGCCCTGGACGCCGCGGGGGTCGGCTACACCTCCGAGATCTACCCCGGCACCATCCACGGCTTCACCATGTCCGACACCGACGCCTTCAACCCCTTGGCGCTGCAGCGCCACTGGGACCGCCTGCTCCCCCTCCTCGACCGCACCCTGGCCAACAGCTGAGGCTCCGGCTCGGAAGTAAAACCTAGTAGGACTCCGTTACGTCTGTCTCGCGGTGCTGTTTGGGGGCATGTTGGGGGTGTGGACGCACATGAAGTGAACCGTGCTCGGGCGAAGTTGGGGTTATTCGTCGCTGATGTGTTCGCGTCGGTGCCGCGCAAGGATCAGCGGGCGAAGGGTGACTGCTATCTGCGGGGGCTGATGCTGGACGGCCGCCGCAAGTCCGTCCAGGCCATGGCTGAGCGGCTGCCGGACGGCAACGAGCAGAACCTGCAGCAGTTCGTGAACCAGTCGACGTGGGATCCGGTGCCGGTGCGGCGGCGGATCGCGGAGCGGATGGTGCCGCAGATCGGCTCGGATGCCTGGGCGGTCGACGATGTGTCGTTCCCCAAGGACGGGAAGATGTCGGTGGCGGTCGCTCCCCAGTACTGCGGAGCCTTGGGCAAGCAGGCCAACTGCCAGGTCGCGGTGAGCGTGCACGCGGTCTCCGATGCCGCGTCCTGTCCGCTGCAGTGGCGCCTGTTCGTGCCCCAGGAGTGGGCGCACGATCCGGTCCGCCGACGCAAGACGGGGGTCCCTGACGAGATCGGGCACCGGGAGAAGTGGCGCCTGGCCCTGGACGTCCTGGACGTCCTGGACGTCCTGGACGTCCTGGACGAGCTGGCCGGTTGGGGTCTCATCCCGCCGGTGGTGGTGGCCGACGCCGGCTACGGGCAGAACGCCGACTTCCGCGACGGGCTGGAACGTCGGGGCATCGGCTACGTGGTGGCGATCCGCTCGGACGTGACCGCCCACCCGCACGATGCGGTGCCCACTGCCCCGCCCTGGTCCGGCAACGGCCGCAAGCCTCAGCCCCGCTACCGCGACAAGCCGTCCCCGGTGGCCGCGCTCGCGGCGGGCCAAGGGCGGCAGGCCTTCACCGAGGTGAGCTGGCGGGAAGGCTCCCGCGGGCCGATGCGTTCGCATTTCCTGTCCCTGCGGGTGCGGCCGGCCGGGGTCAAGTCCCGCCGCCTCGCCCAGGCCGCCACAGACGAAAACTGCTGGGACGGCGTCCTGCCCGACGTCACACTGCTGGTCGAATGGCCCGCCGGCGCCGAGGCGCCCACCGGCTACTGGCTGTCCAACCTGCCCGCCGACACGGCGCTGGCCACCCTCGTGCGCACCGCGAAACTGCGCTGGCGCATCGAGCACGACTACCGCGAGATGAAACAGGCACTGGGCCTGACCCACTTCGAAGGCCGCACCTGGAGAGGCTGGCACCACCACGTCACCCTGGTCACCGCCGCCCACGCCTTCCTCACCGAACAGCGACTGGCCCCAACAGCCGATACACCGGACTCACCCTCTACCAGATCCTCGACACCATCCAGGACCTGCTGAACTGCTGGACCGGCACCTGCACCACCTGCCACCGCCCCCTGCCCAGAACATCCACCACCAGCCCAAACCCAAGAGCCAGAGCAACCTAACGGAGTCCTACTAGTGCTCGGTGACCGCCTGGACCGGAGTGAATCTGTCGGCCTGGATCAGCAGGCCGCGGCCGATCGGAGCCTCCTGCCTGTTGTTCGGGAGGCGGATTCCGAACAAGTCGCCTGCGAGCCTGCTGACTTGTGGGGAGAGAAGCAAGCCGTTGTGGGAGCGGCGGGCCGCTACCAGGAAACCCCGGTACTGGGAGTTCATGGTGTCCACTGTGCCGGCGGCGAGGACAGCTCGTTCGCCGTCGTGAGGGCCGCGGAGGATGTCTTCCAGCGCCGTGTCCAGTGCCGTGTCGTAGAGCAGGTCCGCGTCGTCGACCAGGACGGTGCAGCCACCGCGGCCCGCGCGAGCGAGCAGTTCCAGCAGTCGCTGTCCCGAAGCGTCGGCGCCGAGGACGCCCAGCACCCCTGGTACGCCTTCGAGTTCACGCAGCGGCGACCGCTTCGGAGTGATCAGGACGAGAGGTACGTCGCCCCGCAGCAGCGAGTGCGCCGCGACCAGCAGCGTGGTCGAGCGACCGGAACCGCCCGGGCCGGCTACGACGAAGCCGGGACCGGACGCGGCGAGGTCCACGCCGATGGGGGCGAGTTCGTCGCCGCCGACACCGAGCAGCGCCCACATGCGTGAGGGCGGTACGAAATCAGGGGCGAGGGCGTACGCCTCGCGCACGGTGGCCCGGAGCGGGAGCGCGTCGACCCGCATGGGCGCCAGATCGCGTGGCGGTGGTCCATGGGTCCGCTCCGCCTCACGGCCCAGGCTGCGCATGGCCTCGGCCTGGACCTGGCCGGAGGGATCGGGGGCGAGAAGCGCGATCTGGCTCTCCAGCGCACCGTCGTCGGTTGCCCACAGGGCGCGGCCGGGCGGCATGTGCGCGGGTACGTCGCGGAACCCGGCCAGCGCGAAATCGTCGGGGTCGGCCGTGCGCAGGATGAGCCGGTCCTCGAACAAGGCGGTGACTCTGCCGACCAGGCCGGCCCGGCCCGCCGTCATCACGACCTTCAACCCGGCCGACGAGCCTTCGCGCAGGAGCCACATCATGTCGTCGATGAGCTTGCCGTAGTGGTACGGGCCGAAGGCTTCGTAGAACCCGTCCCAGCTGTCCAGCAGCAGCACCATCCACGGCAGCCGTTCCCGCGGTGACGGCGCGGAAGCACGCTGTTCGGCGACGCTGGACGCGCCCTTCACCGCGAGGAGCCGCTGGCGCCGGGACACCTCGGCCCGCAGCCGGTCGAGCAGGCGGGCGGCTCGGTCGGCCTCGTCCCGGGTGACGACGGCACCGCAGTGCGGAAGGGACTCCAGGTGCGCCAGCGTCTTCGACCCGCAGTCCACTGCGTAGAGGTGCAGGTCGGCCGGGGACGCGGTGGACGCGAGGGCACCGGCGATCGTCCGCAGGGCCGTGGAGCGGCCGGACCGTGGACCGCCGAGGAACAGCAGATGCCTGCCGTCGCCCGGGTCGAGGGTGAGCGGGAGGTGTGCCTGTTGCCTCGGCGCGTCGGTGACGCCGTAGACCGCGGGCGGCACGTCCTGGTGCCGTACCGGATCGGCGGCGGGCAGTTCATCGATCGTCACCAGGTCGGTCAGGGCCGGCAGCCAGGGGCTGTGCTGCTCGCCGAACCCCTCCGCCGCGGCAGCCTCGGTGACCGCGTCGACGAGCACCGCGAGATCTGTCCGGTCGTCGTCGGCATACGTCGACGGCGGGTGGCGTTCGGGGGCGGGCCGGCCGAGGGCTTCCCAGGTCAGCGGAGCAGCCCAGGGAGTAGCGGGGTCGGTGGCGGCCACGCCTGGACGCCTGCCACCGACACGTCCCGCCTGGAACGGCAGCAGACTTGAGGCACCGAGCCGCGCGTAGGCCCGCCCCGGGGTGCGTTTGGAGATATAGCCAGCGTCGACCTCGTCGATCACGTCCTGGCTCTCGCCGGCGTCGGTGACCCGCAGCGCGATCCGCAGGTTGGTGTTGGCGCGGATCTCCGGCGACACCACGCCGCTCGGGCGCTGCGTCGCCAGGATGAGGTGGATGCCCAGGGACCGGCCGCGCTGGGCGATGTTGATCAGGCCGGTGACGAAGTCGGGCAGCTCCCGCGCCATCGCGGCGAACTCGTCGACGACGAGGAGCAGACGCGGCAACGGCGGCAGCGAACGATCCCTGCGTGCCAGGTCCTCGTACTCCGCGAAGTCCTTGGTGTCGACGCTGCTCAGGAGCGACTCGCGCCGCCGCAGCTCGGCGCCGAGCGAGGCCAGCACTCGCTCGGTCAGGTGCGGATCCAGATCGGTCACCATGCCGACGGTGTGCGGCAGTCGCAGACAGTCCTTGAATGCCGCTCCGCCCTTGTAGTCCACGAGGACGAAGTTCATCGCGTCGGGGCGATTGGTCACCGCGAGCGAGGCCACGATGGTTTGCAGCAGTTCCGACTTGCCGGATCCCGTGGTGCCCGCGATCAGACCGTGCGGGCCGTCGCGTACCAGGTCGATCGTGAACGGGCCGTCGAACGTCTCGCCGACCACGGCGACGGCGGAGTGGCCGCCCGCGCGCCACCGGGCGGTGATCGCCGCGGCGGACGGCGGCTCCAGCCCCATCACGTCCAGCAGGCGGCAGGCGTCCGGCAGCCCGCCGCTCTCCTTCTCGCTCGCGTCGCGAACCGGGGCCATCGCACGGGCGAGCCGCTCGCACCAATCGGCCGTGACACAGTCGGGACGTACTGAGAGGATCGGCTGCCCGCCCAGCTGCGAGACCTGGAGCAGGCCCTGTCCGTCTTCCTCCACGAGCGCGCGGCACTCGCCGGGGAGCAGTCTGCGGTCCATGTCCAGACAGATCAGGTGGACGCCCACCTGTGGCCCTTCGCGCAGGATGTGGACCAGTCCGGGCATACGGCGCAACCGGCGTGAGCCGTCGAGCACGACGAGGATCGAGGAGCCGTTCCAAGCGCCTTCGGCGGCGAGGCTCGCGGCCCGCGACGCCTCCTGGCGCGCGATGACGGTATCGAGCAGCTCGTTGATCCGGCGGGCCACACTGTCCGCGTCCGAGCCGAGCAGCGCGACCGCGCTCTGGCCCGCCCGGGCCCGGGCGTGGGGCAGCCAGCGCACCCACTCCCAGCACTCCCGTCCCGAGGGGTCGGTGAGCACGCAGACAGACAGGTTGCTCGGCCTGTGCAGCACCGCCGCCTGGGCGACGAGCCAGCGCCCGACGGCTCGGGGCAGCTCGCCGCGGCCCGCGACGCCGAGGACGCCGTGTTTGCGCAGCAGGAGGGAGACGGGGACGTCCTTGAGCCTGTCGGGCTCGGCCCGCGTGTGCCCTTCCTGGCCCTCGTGCGGGTCCTGTCTCGGGTCGTGGTCCGGGTCGGTGATCTCCACCTCGGACAGGAGGTCGCCGGTGCCGACCCGGAGGAGTCCGTGGTCGCCGTCGGTGAGACGGCGCTCCCACAGCCGCTGCCCGAAACCCGTGGCGGCGAGGAGCAGTTCGGCCGGATCCGGGCCGCCGTGGCGGCGCGCCGCGGTCTCCTCGGCCATCGCCGTCCGCGCCTGCTGTTCGATGTCCGCCTTCTGCCGCCGGTATTCGTCGAGGGCCCGGCGCGGCGACGTGGCGCCGGGCCTGTGGTCCCGCAGGTAGGTGCCGATCAGCCCGAAAGGACCGGCCGCGGCCGCCTGTCGCGGCTCTGCGGGCAGCTGGAACCGGGTCCGGTACGGCGCGGGGGTGACGCGTGGCGGCCGGTCGTAGTCGAGTCCCATGCCGTCCGTGGAGGGCCTGAGACCGGTGTTGGGGAGGCCGGGGTCACGCAGCTCCAGCAGGGAGTGGCCTACGGCGATCAGGCCGCCGCGGCGCCATTCGGTGCCGTCGCGCGGTGGCTCGCCGTCCAGCGTGACGGCACTGCCGGGAACCGCGCGGACGGTGACGCCGCCGTCGGCGGCGACATCGATCCGTACGGCGGCAGCGGGCAACGCGCTGTCCGCGAGCCGGACGCAGGCATCAGGGCCGCTGCCGACGACGGCCGCTCCGGGACCGAGCCGGTGTATACCGCCCGCGTCGGGCCCGCCGGCGACGCGTACCTCGACGATGCCCTGGGGCGCTGGGCGGGCGGACACGGTGTGCGCCGCGGTGGAAACGATCACGCCGTTACGGATGGGGGAGCCGTGGAGCGGCGACGCGGGATCGAGCCGGACCCCGTCGACGTACAGCGTGGCCGGCTCACGCGCGTCCGCGGGCAGGCCGAGCAGCCGCGTCAGCTCCGTCGCCAGCGCGCCCACCGACGTGTGGGGGTCGGTGTCGACGAGCACGTCCGCACGGAGGTCACGTGTGGCGTCGAGGACGACGCTGAGCTGCAGATCCAACTGCCTTCCCCCTGGCTGACGATGCGCCTGGGGCCCATTGTCACAGAGGACCCCCCGGAGACGGCAGGGTACGAGAGCCGCCACGGAAGACCGGGCCCCGAGGCCCGAGTTGTACGATGCGGGCTGTCCTGACGGCAGCGGGGAACCCCCGCGTACCACATGTCCGGAGCGGGGGCTGGGGTTCGGGTGGCACGGGTGTTGTGTGTGCACGGTATCGGCCAGCAGTTCAAGGGCGAGCGGGTGCTGCACGGCGAGTGGTGCCCGGCGCTCCGGGACGGCGTGGGACGGGCGGGCGGCACGCTCGGGGCCGACGATGTCCGGTGCCTCTTCTACGGCGATGTGTTCCGCCCGCCGGGCAGACCGCTGTCGGTGGGTGTACCGCCGTACACGGCCGCCGATGTGGACGACGACTTTGAGCGCGAGCTGCTGCTGGCCTGGTGGGCGGAGGCCGCCCGGACCGATCCCGGGGTGGTGGACCCGGACTCCCGGACCCTGGCACGCGTTCCGCGCGGTGCGCAGGCCGCGCTGCGCGCGCTGAGCACGTCGCGGTTCTTCTCCGGCCTTGCCGTGCGGATGCTGGTCTTCGATCTGAAGCAGGTCCGCCGCTACCTCATGGACGAGGACGTGCGAGCGGAGATCCAGGACCGGCTGGCGACCGCCGTGGACGCGGACACCCGTGTGGTCGTGGGCCATTCACTGGGCTCCGTGGTCGCCTACGAGGCGCTGGCCGCCCACCGGACCTGGCCGGTGCGGAGTCTGGTGACCCTCGGTTCGCCGCTCGGTGTGTCCTTCGTCCAGGACTTCGTTCAGGGTTTCGTCCACGACCGGCTGCCGAGCGGGCAGCCGGGTCGTTGGCCGGGGTCTGTCGAACAGTGGACGAACATCGCCGACTCCGGTGACGTCGTCGCCCTGCGCAAGGACCTTGGCGGACTGTTCGGCGGCGACGATAGGCGCGTACGCGATGTGGAAGTGCACAACGGCGCGCATGCGCACAACGTCCAGCCCTACCTGACCGCCGTGGAGACGGGGCGGGCGATCCTGTCCGGGCTCCGATGAACGAGGGACGGACGGGGCGGACGGGCCAGACGGGCGGAGGGCGCCGGCTGCTGCTGACGACAGCCGTGACCCGGTACGTCCACAACCCTCAGTGGGACCGTCCCGAACTGGCCGACGACCAGCAGCGGATGGTGGACCTGTTCACCGAGGACTTCGGCTACCGGCACGTACCGGTGCTGGGGCTCAGTCCCACGGCCGATCAGCTCCGCGACGCCCTGCGTGACTTCTCCACCTCCCCCGACCGGCGCCCGGACGACTACGTGGCGCTGTACATCGCGGGCCACGGCGATTTCCTCGACGACCGGGAGTCCCGCAAGGAGCACGTCCTGCTCACCGCGGACGCCGATCCCCGGGACCTGCGGCACCGCGCGGTGAAGACGGCTCACCTCGCCGAGTGGCTGCTGGCGGGCACCCCGGTACGACGGCTGCTGCTCATGCTGGACACCTGTTACTCGGGCGGCGGTGGCGGCGACGCCGCCCGTGAGGCCCTGTGGTCACTGTCCGACGTGGGCGGTGGTGCCAGGGCGGACGTCGAGCGGACCGGCGTGATCCTGGTGACCGCGACCCGCCCGAACCAGATGGCGCAGCCAGGGGTGTTCACCACCGCCTTCGCACGGGCCGCGCGCCATCTGGCGAGCGGCGGCTACTCCCAGCCGCAGCTGCGTGTCGACTCCGTCCTCAACGTGCTCAGGGAGGACAAGGCGACACCGAGGGAGCAGACCGCCACCTGCCACCTGCTCGGGCTGGAGGGTGAGCAGCCGGCGTTTCTGCCGAACCCGCGTTACCAGCGGGAACTGATCGACCTGGATCTGATGGTGCAGGACCAGCTGCGGCAGGCCGCCCTGCGCGCCGAGGAGTTGCGCACCCGGTTCGTCCCGGCGACGCAGTGGTTCACCGGACGGCACCGGGCCCTGACCGAGCTGACGCGGTGGCTCGACCGGCCCGGCGACGACAGCCGCGCGCGCGTGGTGACCGGCAACCCGGGATCGGGCAAGACCGCGCTCCTCGGACTGCTCGCCGCCCTCAGCGACACCGAACGCCGGCCGACCGTGCCGCGCGGCGGCCTCCCGGACATGGTCCCTGACGAAGGGGCGATCGACGCGGCGGTCTACGCGGGGAACCTGTCCACCAGCGAGGTCCTGGCGGGGATCGCGGCCGTCGCGGACGTCAAAGCCACCACCGTGGGCGATCTGCTCGACGGCCTGGAGGGCAGGGACCGTCCGCTGACCGTCCTGGTCGACGCCCTCGACGAGGCCAGTGACCCGCAGGGACTGATCACTTCCCTGCTCCAGCCGCTCCTGACCCGCGGCCAGGACAGGATCAGGCTGCTGCTGGGCACCCGTCCCCACCTCCTCCCCGCCTTCCGCGCGCGCGGGCGGATCGTGACACTCGACCTCGACGAGGAGACCTACGCCGATCCGGACAGCCTGCGTCTTTACACGCGGCGGGTGCTCACCGAGTCGTGGCCGGACAGTCCGTACCGGAGCGCGGACGGCGCGGCGGTGTCCGCGGTGGCCGCCGCGATCGCCGAGGCCGCCCAGACGTCGTTCCTCGTCGCCCGGATCGCCGCGCAGACCCACGCCTCGCTGCCCTCGCTGCCCGATCCGGCCGACCACACCTGGCGAGACCGGCTCCCCCGCCTGGCCGGCGAAGCGATGCGCGCGGACCTGGTACTGCGCCTGGGAGAGAGGCAGCAGCAGGTCAGGGACCTGCTGCTGCCCCTCGCCTACGCGCAGGGCGCGGGGCTGCCGTGGGAGGACATCTGGCCCCGCCTGGCCACCGCCCTGGCCGGCGCTGCGACGTACACCAACGAGGATCTGCTGTGGCTGCGCCGGGTGGCCGGCTCCTACGTCGTGGAGACCGGTGCCGGAGGCGAGTCGGCCTACCGCCTTTACCACCAGGCGCTCGGCGATCACCTGCGCAAGGGGCGCGACCGGGCCGACGACCAGCGGACCATCGCCGAAGCGCTCCGCGAGCACGTCCCCGCCGCGGGCGGCGCCGGGCGCGACTGGGAGCGGGCGCACCGCTACATCCGTACGCATCTGATCACCCATGCCGCCCAGGGGCAGCGGATCGACGACCTGCTGACCGATCCGCGCTTCCTGCTCGCCGCCGAGCGCCCCCAGTTGCTGGCGGCGCTGCCGGGCGCGCGCGCCGGGGACGCCCACTCCGCCGCGACCGCCTACCGGCAGGCGGTACATCACCTGCGCGGGCGGCCGCCCGAGGAACACGCCGCCTACCTGGAGACGGCCGCGCACTGCACGGGCGCCCGCACGCTGGCCGCCGCGGTGGCCGGGAGCGGTCTGCCCCGCCCCTGGTCGATCCGCTGGGCCTCCTGGCGGCCGGAGCCGCCGCACCGCACTCTCACCGGGCACACGACGAACGTGGTGTCGGTCGCCATGGGGCAGGCGGGCGGGCGTCCGAGGGTGGCCAGCGGGGGCACCGACGGCCTCGTGCGGGTCTGGGACCTGACCAGGCCCGCGGAGAACGCGAAGCTCGTCGGCCACCATCGGGGCCAGGTCTGCGTCGCCCTGGGCGAGGTGGCGGGACGTGCCGTCGTCGTCAGCGGAGGCTACGACCGCACCGTGCGGGTGTGGGACCTGGAATCCGGCCGGTCCGTGTCCGGCCCGCTCACCGGGCATAGCGGTTATGTCTCGGCCGTGGCGCTGGGCGAGCCGCTCGGGCGGCCCATCGCCGTCAGCGGCAGCTTCGACTTCACCTTGCGGGTGTGGAACCTTGAGAACCTGGAGAGCCTGGAAAACCCGGACCATTCAGACATTCTGGCCCCCGTGGGCGAGCCGCTCCACGGACACGAGAGCTATGTCTCGGCCGTGGCACTGGGAGAGTCGCGGGGGCGGCCCGTCGCCGTCAGCGGCAGCTATGACGGCACCTTGCGGGTGTGGAACCTGAACACCGGACGCACCGTCAGAGTCCTGCGCGGTCACACCAGTTATGTCTCCTCCGTCGCACTCGGAGAGCTGGACGGGCGCACCGTCGTCGTCAGCGGCGGCGACGACCGGACGCTGCGGGTCTGGGATCTGGAGACCGGCACGGCGGTGGGAGAACCGTTCACCGGGCACACCGGCCGGGTCGAGTCCGTGGCACTGGCCGAGATCGACGGCCGGCCGCTCGTGGTCAGCGGCAGCTACGACGACACCGTGCGGGTCTGGGACCTGCGCACCGGACACCCCTGGGGCAAGCCGTTCGGCGGCCATAGCGGGCGGGTCCAGTCCGTGGCCGTCGGCGAGCTGGACGGCAGGCCCGTGGTGGTCAGCGGCGGCGACGACCACTCCGTACGCGTCTGGGACCTGACCGCCGCGCAGGTCACGGGCAAGCCCTTCACCGGGCACACCAACCGCGTGCAGTCCGTGGCGCTGGGCGACCTCGAAGGCCGGCCCGTTGTGGTCAGCGGCAGCGCCGACCGCACCGTCCGGGTGTGGGACCTGGCCAGCGGGCAGCCCACGGGCACACCGCTCACCGGTCACGAGGGCTGGGTCCTCGCGGTCGCCTCCGGCACGGTCGACGACACACCCGTCGCGGTGAGTTGCGGAGAGGACCGCACCGTCCGGGTGTGGAACCTCCTGACCGGACAGCCCATGGGCGTCCCGCTCACGGAACCCTTCGGTTACGTCTCCTGCGTGGCCCTGGGCAGGTGGAAGGGACGGCCCATCGTGGCCGCGGGCACCAGACTGACGGTGCGCCTGTGGGATCCGGTCACCGCAGAGACGGTCAGCAAACCGTTCATGCGCCACGACGGCTACGTCTCCTCGGTGGCGGTCGGCGAGCGGGAAGGTCGCTGCATCGTGGTCAGCGGCAGCTACGACCGTTCGGTACGGGTGTGGGATCTCGACGCGGGGCGAGCGATCGGCGAGCCGTTCACCGGCCACGAGGGTCTGGTGGAGTCGGTGGCCCTGGGCGAACTGAACGGACGTCAGATCGTGGTCAGCGGAAGCGCGGACTACACCGTACGGGTCTGGGACCTGGCCACGGGCAGGCCCGTCGGGAGCCCGCTCACGGGCCACAACGGCCGCGTCCGGGCTGTGGCGCTCGGCGAACTGGACGGCGCGCCCGTCGTGGTGAGCGGCGGTTCGGACGACGTCGTCCGGGTCTGGGACCTCGCCACGGGCAAGCCGGTGGGCGAGCCCCTCGTCGAGAACACGGGGCACGTGCTGTCCGTGGCGGTCGGGGTGCTGCACGGGCGGCCCGTCGTGGTCAGCGGCAACGCCGACCACGGCATCCGCGTACGGGAGCTGTCCGTCTCACCCGCCATCAGCCCACGGTTCGCGGGGGAACCGGCCAAAGGAACCGTCGGACACACCGACGTCGTTTCGTCGGTCGCCGCCTCGGCCCGCCACGAGGGTGGCCTGGCCGTCAGCGGCAGCCACGACTGCACCCTGCGCGTCTGGGACCTCGCCACGGGGGCTCCGGTGGGTGAGGCACTCGCCGGACACACCGACTGGATCATGGCCGTGGTGGTCGGCCGGCTGGACGGCGTCCCCATCGCCGTGAGCGCGGGCGACCGCACGGTCCGGATCTGGGACCTCAGCAAGGGGGCGGCGAGGGGCGCACCGCTCACGGGGCACACCAGCTACGTCTCCGCACTCGCGTTGGCCGACTCGGACACCGGCACGCCGCCCCTGCTGCTCAGCGGCAGCTACGACAACACCATCCGCCGGTGGGACCTCGCCACGGGCAGCGCCGTGGGTGAGTTTCTCACCGGCCACACCGACTGGGTCATGGCGCTGGCGGCGGGCCGGCCGGGCGGGGTGCCCATCGCGGTCAGCGGCAGCGCGGACGGCACCGCGCGGGTCTGGGACCCGGCCACGGGCCGGGCGATGTGCGAGCCGCTCACCGGGCACGACGGCTATGTGACCGCCGTCGCGGTGGCGGAGTCGGGCCGGGGCCCCACCGCCGTCACCGGCGGCGAGGACGGCATCGTCCGGGCGTGGGACCTGCGGCACCACCTCACCGGCGGACCGGCCGACCCGGATGTCCCGCTGTCGCGTGTCCTGCTGTCGCGCGACGCCCCGGTCACGGCGCTGGCCTTCTCCCCGGAGGGAGACATCCTCGCCATGGGCACCGGTTCAGAGGTCGTGATCACCCGGATCAGCGACGCCCATCAGCGTGAGATCGAACTCGACGCCCGCGTCCTCGGCCTCGCCTTCGCCCCTCACCGCGTCCTTGTCGTCGCCACGGAACAGGGCCTCTTGGCCGTCGGGCTCGACACAGGTCATGAGCTCATGAGGTCGGTGTAGCAGGGGAAGGTGCCCGTTGGTGTGGTGACACCGGATGCCGAGCGCACGCCGTCGAGGACGGCCAGGGCCATGACCTCGGCGGCGGCCTGGATCCGCATCAGGGCCGTGACCCGGCTGTCGGGGTCGTCCCCCGGGATCCGTGTGCGTCCGGTGGCCGGCCCGAAGACGGTGTCTCCGTCGACGAGGGTGTGGACGGGGTTTAGGGACCGGGCGAAACCGTCGTGGGCGCAGGCCGCCGTGCGGCTGGTCTCGACGACGTCGACGTGGGGCGGGAGGGGGCGAGGGGGAATCGGACGCCTCTCTGTCACTCGCGCGCGGCCCCGGGCAGACCACGCGGCAGGAGGGGGCTGTGGATCGCTCCTCAGCGGTCGCCGCAGGCTCAGCGGTCAGTGGGCTTAGCGTGCGAACGGCCCGCCCAATCGCGTATACGACAGCTTCAGCGACGTCACGGAGTACGACTTCGAGCCCGTCGTCGTGATGCCCGAGCCGGAGCCCTTCAGCAGGTGGACAAGGCCCCAGCGGTCCTCGTAACCCAGCTGTTCGTTAGTGTCGATCACGAGGTCGGCCCGGCCGTCGCGGGTGTAGTCGGTGAGCTTGAGGTGGGCGCCGAACTGGTCCTCGGTCTCGGCGGTGCCGGTGATGCCGGAGGTGTCCTGGCTGTAGGACTTGGCGCCGGTGCCGGACAGGCCGCCCGCGCGGCCGAGGAGGACGGTGACGGTGCCGGCATTGCGCGTGGTGGCGAGGTCCTCGCCGCGGGCGCCGACGGCGAGGTCCGCGTAGCCGTCGCCGTTGACGTCACCGGCGGCGATGGCGGAGCCGAAGAAGTCCTCGGTCTCGGAGGATCCGGGCACACCGGTGGTGTTCTGAGTAAACTTGACCGGCTTGCGGGCGGTGTTGGGGCCGTTCGAGCCGCCGTACTGGACGGTGACGTAACCGCGTTCGCCGTCGCCCTGCTCGTAGCCGCGGCCGATGGCGAGGTCGCCGTAGCCGTCCTTGTCGAAGTCGCCGGTGGAGAGGATGTCGCCGCTCTGGTGGCCCCCGTCGTCGGGCACCCGCAGCTCGGCCGCGCGCTGGGTGAAGGTGCTGCCGCCGCGGTGGAAGAAGGCCCGCATGTCCGCGTCGCTGGAGGCCTGGAGGTCGGAGCCGAGGATGTACAGGTCGGTCGCGGCGTCGGCGGTGACGCGGCCCGCGACCAGGTTGGGGGCCCACAGGTAGCCGTAGGAGCCGCCCAGGGAGTCCCAGCCGCTCTTCCCGCCGGTGCGGGTGAAGGGGCCCCTGAGGAGGACCACCGCGGTGCGGCTGTTGCTGGTGACGGCCAGGTCCTGGTCGCCGTCGCCGTCGAAGTCGCCGGACACCATCTCCTCGCCGAAGTGGTCACCCTGGCCCTCGTACTCCTGCGGGACCGGCGAGTTGAAGACCGTGCCCGAGCCGAGGCCCTTGGCGCTGCCCCAGACGACGGTCAGCCCGCCACGGGACTGGATGGTCCCGGCGTCCTCGCCGGGCGAGGAGACGACCAGGTCGGCGTAGCCGTCGCGGTCGAGGTCGGACGTGGCGGCGGCGGATCCCCACCCGTCCTCCGCCTCCACCGCGCCCGGGATGCCCGCCGAGTCCTGGTGGACGGTCTGGACGCGGGTGCCGGGACCGGACGACGTGCCGTAGACGACGGTGACCCGGCCGTCCTTGCCATGCGAGCCCCCCAGCATGACGAAGTCGCGGTAGCCGTCGCCGTTGAAGTCGTCGGACAGCTTGGCGGGGGCCGCCGACACCGCGGGGGCCGTCAGGAGCGGTGTGCAGAGCGCTGCCGCGAGGGCCACGGCAGCGGCGAGGGCGGTACGTCTGGCGTGCATGGGTCTCCGTTGTCGAGAGCGTGCTGTGAGCGACCTGCTTTTGATCTGATCGACTGCGCTCTACGACGTACGCGGCGGCCGAATGGTTGTACGTACGCTCTAGGACAGCTTCGAACGCTCAGATACGCGTCGGCCTGCCCGCCCACCTGCGGTTCTCCCGCGACCTGGTCGCCGACCTCATCACCCAGAAACTCGCCCTGGAGGGCGTGACGTTCTCCTAGCACCCCCGGGGGCTCCACGGCAACACGAACTCGTGTGCCGCCTCCTGTAGGCCGAGCCTTCCTGACGACGGGGCCCGTATGACGTTCCTGTCGCCAGAGTACGGCCCACAGCAGGGGAGAGGTGAATTGCGTGGGCCCGAAGTCGGTCCGCCGAACGATGCGAAGTCCACCATTCTCGCTGGATACCGAAATTCAGTGTGCGTGAATCTCCACGTGTCCGCGAAGGTTGCTCTCTAAAAGGACGCTTCCGAGGACTTGGCACCTGCGAATGAGGCGGTGCTCGCAAAATGTCTGGCTTTGAATCGGCCGTAGTCACTGGTATTACTCCGTCGAATTCTGCCGGGCCGTTGAAGGTGACCTCGGCGAAATCGGCTTCTCCATCGAACCTGGATCCGTCGAATCAGGCACGGCCGATGGCGGGAAGGCCCCTGGTCTGACACGGCGGCGGTAGTGCCGGTGTCGCCGCTGGTCAAGGGTGTCGTGGGGCGGGTGCGGGCACGGGTACGGCCACCGTGATCATGAACGTTTGTGACGACGTAGGCCAGGTGCACCCCTGACGGCGAGAAAAGGCTGGGCAGTGACCACATGTTCCTGGGTTTCGGGACGGGTCCCGAGACTGACTGCCTATTGTGCGGTGTGTACATCAGGCCACGATGGGAGTGCGGGAGTTGCGCAGGATCAGCGAGTTCCCTTCCGTGACGCTGGGCCATGTGCTGAGCAGAGACCACCAGCCCGGCATGACCGTCATCCGATACAAGCCGTGGGGGACCCACATTCGTCGGCCCGGCCAATGCTTCAGCTTCATCGAAGTACAGTGTGGTGCGTGTGACTCACCGGTTCGTCTGCGCGTTGACTCTGTCGATCGCGTCAAGAAGCTCCGGCGTCGTGGCCTCTTTGCGGTTGGGCTGGGACTGTTGCTGGCCACAGGACTCACATTCGCAGCATTTGTGTGGACTTCGGCGATAACTCAGTCGCATACCCTGTCCTTTTGGTGTGTGACTGCGGGATTCATCAGCCTCATAGTCATCTTCTTCGGTTCCGGCTTTTGGCTGCCGGAGCATGGCATCACTTCGATTGATGAGCCCGGCGAAGTTCCTCACACGTATCAGCACTTCCTGGTGGAGCCGTCGACTTGGCGGAGCGACGCCTGAGCACTTGAGCATCTGCCACGGCAGATGTAGCTCCGGTCAGGGTTGGTCGTGAAGGCGGTGTCGTCGCTGGTGGCATGCCTGGGCGGTGGCTTGATGGTGTCGACGCCAAGCGGTCCAGTGCAGGACGTGTTCGCGGTCGCGGGCGGGTGGTGGCAGAACGAGGCTGCGCAGGAGGCGTACGAGTTCCGGGCAGGCCAGCGGGACGAGCCGGGCGGGCCTCGCGCTGACGGTGGTGCTGGGCGTCATGGCGTGCAGGGTCAGCGCGAGGACGGCGGCGGCGACCAGAGAGAACAGCGACCAGCGCATCCAGGAGTTCCAGCAGGTGACCTGGCCTTGGTCCAGGCCGGTGAAGCCCTTCGCGAGCAGCCCTGACTGACGCCCTCGCCCACAACCACCTCCTGGTCGGCACGATCGCCGCCTACCTCCAGCGCCAGGACCTCGACCCCGAACTCCTGCGCCGCTACCTGCAGTCACCCAACGCCGACCGCTACATCACCCGCCACGCGGTCGAACACCTCGACGGCCTGACCAATGCCACACCCGAGGAACGCGGCGAGCCGACATGGACCTACGTCGGCCGGAGCATCGCCCGTGCCACCGAGTGATGAGGCTGGCAACTGACGGCTGTTCACTGCGCGGCCGGGACGAGGCCCTCATCGGCGTGGGCCCCGTTCTGGGTGAGCGCGCCCGTCGTGTTGCGTTCGCCACCGGCGGGCAGGTAGGGGCGTTCCCGGTGTCGGTTATTCGCGCAGTTGAGACATGTTCATCGCTGTGACCTGCAACATCTCAACTGCACTCACAGAAACTGAGGCTGAGCTCTCTGCCCAGGTGACCTGCTCTGATGAGATGCAAGGGCTCTTGCGGCCCACGGTGGCAAGCCTGTGACCTGGGGTGCCGCATCACTAAGAATGTCTCAACTGTATGGATAGTTTCTTGACATTGGGGCCATGAGGATGCAAAGAAGTTGATCTTGACGTGAGGGGGTGGGGCGCCGCTCCATGAGGGGGCGGGGGTGAGGAGCAAGTCCAGCGTTCGTTGGAGTGCTCCGTAGCGGGGGTGGCTCCTGTCGCCCCGAAGCCGACGAGGGCGGCGTTCCAGAAGTGGGGGCGGCTGGCCATGGCTACGATCTCATGAAGGCGACGGGGCTGCAGAGCGGAACGCTCTATCCGCTGATGGCACGCCTGAAGGGCGACGGACTTGTCGGCTCCCGGTGAGAACCCCGCAGGAGAACGGTCAACGACCCAGCGTCTACTGCCAGTTGGCTGCGGAAGACGTCAGTCGGCGCGCTTGGAGCTCGCCCAGCTCTCCCTGAGCCGGGCAGACATCCGTGCGGCCGCCCGCCCTGTGCCCGGGAGCGCGGTACGAGCCGTTCCTCCGGGCCGCAGCGTGTGGCCGGGTCCCCTGCGCCGAGCCTGCCGCAGACTGCGCGAAGAACAAAGCCTGGTATAAGCCTTACACCAGGTCGACAGGCGAAGGGCCGGGCCCGGCGAGGCTGAAACGACTGGGTGCCCAAGGCGTGACGGGCGGCAGGGGAGGGGTGCCGCCGTCGGCACCGAACGCCTCGCGCGGGGCGACGATGTGCTCCTGGTGCAGGCGGTGGGAGAGCAGGGCGTCGTCAAGGAGATTGGCCAGGCCGTCCCGGCCGCCATGACGGCCCGACAGGCGCGTGCACTGCACCGCCTGGACCACCCACTGGACCAGCACCCGGCGCACCACGGAGCGCAAGGCCTGCAGATCCGACGCCTTGTCCTTGTCTCCATGTGCGTACGCCGAGCGGGCCGCGTAGCCGGTCCCCACCGTGGTGCGGACCTGCAAACGGTCATCGTCGTCCGCGCCGACGAGCACCGCGGCACGCTGCTGGACTTTGCGGCTCAGATCGGTGCGCCCGCCGTCCCCGCCGGCCAGCAGGCACTCCAGTGCCGCGGTGAGCCGGAAGGCGGCTTCGCTCAGGTGCAAGGACGACACCGCAGTCTCGCCACCGGAATCGCCGATGACGTGGCAGTTGACGAAGAGGAAGTGATCGGCGGCCCGCGTTAGTTGATCGCGGCGCTTGGCATCGAGCCCAGCGACGCCGGTCAGGAAGGCGCGGCAGAACGTGGCAACATCCGCCTCGTGCTGGCGACTGACCACGTAGGACGGCCACTGGCGGTGTGGAGCAAGGGCGTAACCCCAGCGGGACACTTCCGACGGAAGAGGCCAGCCCAGGTACGGGTCAAGGACATGGCGCCCTGGTTCCACCAGGTAGCGCGGCCCGGCCACGACCGGCACCGCCAGGGCGAGATTGAGCGCGAGCACAGGCCACACGAGCACCCGCGGCCGGTCGTCGTCCACGGGGACCGGATCACTCCCCAACGGGCGGCGGAGCAGACCGAAGCCGTGCATCTCATGCAGGGCGCGCGGTGCCAGCAGATCACCCGCTATTCCGGGAGCCCCCGTCAGCGGCAGCAGCGGATCGCCGGCGTAGTCGAACGAAGCGAGCTGCCACCCACCGAGGTCGACGGACGGAGCGCTCTCGAGGGTGACGTTGACACAGATGTACTCCCAGTCCGCAAGCTGCGGACCGCACATGTAGCCGACCGCCCGTTCCACGGCCTCCGGGACACTGAACCGGTCACTGCTGGCCAAGACCTTCAGGGCGGCGTGTGCGGTCTGCAGTGCCAGGCCTCTGTCGCCTGCCTGCGAGTTCGGCAGGCGTGGCCGCCACGGGGTCCTGTCCTCATAGCCGGCCACCACGGCGACTGATGCCGCGGCATCAGGCAACTCGGCTTCCAGCAGATGCTCCAGCACACGACCACGTGCCCGGGTGTCGATGAGCCAGTTGGAACGTCGTGTCCGTGTGCCGCCCGACAACTGGCGTGACAACACCTTGATGTCCTGTGCCGTCATGCCGTGAAACCGCCGCACAACCCGCTCCAACGCATCCTGCAGTTCCTGCTGCGCAGTTGTCGTCGTCATGGCCCACGGTAGGCACACCACGCGCCACTACGCCTGGCATTTTCCTCGCCAGCAACCTCGACGCCTGTCTGCACCGGACCACGCGCGCGTGACGCCAGGTGTCCATGTCCCTCTTGGCGCCAGGCAGCCACCGCCAAGCCTCCCCCCGGCCCTCACCGTGAGCGGCCTGCGCATGCCCCGCTTTCAGGCCGGAACACAGCTCAACAGGACGGGTGTGACCATGGGGTTGGGGTCCTGTCGCGTACCGCTGCCGGACCGTGGGAAGCCAACAGCACCCTGCGGGTTCTCCCTGCCCCGCGCTGCTGGATCACCTCCCGTACAGTGTCCGCGGGGAGGTATGAGACACAAGGGGGGTGCTGTCGGCGCTGCCCGTCGACTACTTCGACGTACTGGTGACACCGTTTATCGAAGAGGTCTCGCAGCACCGGCCGCTGTCGGCGCCGGCCTGGCTGCGGGCGGCCGTGGTCGTCGCGGTGCGCAACAGCCGTCTGGAGGACTTCCATGCCTTGGGCGGACCGCTGCGCGCAGCCGACATTACAGCCGTCACGGAGGCCGCGACCGATCCGCTGGCCCTGCTGCTGAAAGAACCCGGCACACCGGTCAGGAATAAGACGCTGTTGTCTTTTCGATCTTGAGGGATGCGCGTCGAACGGGAGTCCCGATCGGGTGGTCGCGGGGTGTTGGGCGCATACGGACAGGGCCTC
>NZ_JBFAIR010000046.1:0-84557 GCF_040654815.1 Streptomyces sp. NPDC050619
CGCCCGGTTACATTTCGAACCCGGAAGCTAAGCCTTACAGCGCCGATGGTACTGCAGGGGGGACCCTGTGGGAGAGTAGGACGCCGCCGAACAATCTTTGGAAGGACCCCTGGTCCCCAGCGTTCAGCTGGGGACCAGGGGTCCTTTTGTTGTTTTGAAACAAGCACAGCCCGGAGCGCGCCGGGTACTCGGCTGCGCGAGAATGACTTGTAGTACCTAAGACAGGAGTCACCGATGTCCACCAACTCTCCCGACGATCGACCGGAGCGCGACCAGCGGCGACGGGACAGTGGTGACCGCGGCGACCGGAGCGGGAGCGGTTACCGCGGAGACCGTGGCGGTTCCGGCCGTGGCAGTACTGACCGCGGAGGTTCTGGCCGTCGCGATGATCGCCGTGATGGCGGTGACCGTGGGGACCGTGGTGGCTTCCGCCGTGACGACAATCGCGGCGGCGGACAACCGCGCAGGGACGACCGGCGGGACGACAGCCGTGCAGGCTACCCGCGCAGGGACGACCGCCGTGATGACCGTCGGAGTGACGATCGTGGGGACCGCGGTGGATTCCGCCGCGACGACAACCGTGGCGGGTACAGCGGCGGCCGGCGTGATGACCGCCGTGATGACCGGCGAGACGACAACCGTGCGCCTCGCCCGGCGTTTCGCCGCGACGACCGCGACCGTCCCGCCGGGCCGCGCCGGGACGACCGCTCCTCCGGGCCGCGCCGGGACGACCGCTCCGCCGGGCCGCGTCGTGATGACCGTCCCTCCGGTCCGCGCCGGGACGACCGCTCCGCTGGGCCGCGTCGTGATGACCGCCCCTCCGGGCCGCGTCGTGATGACCGAGACCGTGGCTTCCGCCGTGACGGTGACCGTCCCTCCTTCCGCCGTGACGACCGCCCCGACCGCGGAGAGCGTGTAGAGCGTCGGAGCGATGATCGTGGGGATCGTGGTGGTTTCCGGCGCGACGACAACCGAGGTGGGTACAGCGGCGGTCGGCGTGACGATCGGCGGGGTGATGACCGTGGCGGCTTCGGTCGCCGCGATGAGCGGCGGGACGATCGTCGTGATGACCGCCGTGATGATCGCCGCGACAGCGGTGACCGGGGAGGTTTCCGTCGGGACGACCGTGACCGTCCCTCCGTCCGCAGCGATGACCGTGACCGTGGCTTTCGCCGGGACGACCGTGGCGACCGCGGTGGGTTCCGGCGCGACGACAGCCGTGGCGACCGGGGTGCCGAGCGCGGTGGGATCCGTGGTCGGGACGACCGAGGCGGCCCCCGTGGGCCCCGGCGTGACGACCGCGGTGGACGTCCCGGCGGCTTCCGTGGCGGTGACGACCGGCGTGGTGGCGGGCGTTTCCGGGACGACCGCGACCGGGACCGGGAGCCGATCAAGCGGCTGCCGATCCCCGAGGACGTCACGGGCGACGAGATCGACAAGGACGTACGGCAGGAGTTGCAGAGCCTGCCGAAGGGGCTCGCCGAGGATGTCGCCAAGAACCTGGTGATGGTTGCCCGGCTCATCGACGAGGACCCCGAGGGTGCCTACGGCTACTCCAAGGTGGCTCTGCGGCTCGCGTCGCGCGTCGCGGCCGTGCGTGAGGCGGCCGGGTTCGCGGCGTACGCGAACCAGAAGTACAGCGAGGCGCTCGCCGAGTTCCGGGCCGCGCGGCGGATGACCGGCGGTGTCGACCTGTGGCCCGTGATGGCCGACTGCGAGCGTGGGCTCGGGCGACCGGAGAAGGCGCTGGACATGGCCGGGGCGCCCGAGGTGCACAAGCTCGACAAGGCCGGGCAGGTGGAGATGCGGCTCGTCGCGGCCGGGGCCCGGCGTGACATGGACCAGATCGACGCGGCCATCGTGACGTTGCAGAGTTCCGAGCTGGCGTCCAACTCCGTGCAGCCGTGGACCGCGCGGCTGCGGTACGCGTACGCCGACGCGTTGCTCGCCGCCGGGCGGGAGGGCGAGGCGCGGGAGTGGTTCGCCAAGGCCGTGGAGTCCGACAAGGACGGCAGCACGGACGCCTCGGACCGGCTCGCCGAACTGGAGGGCGTGGAGTTCGTCGATGCCCTTGGCGACGACGAGGAGGACGGGGAGGAGGCCGAGTCAGGCGACGAGGCCTCTGTGGAGGACGACGACAAGGACTGACCTCGATGAGGTGAGTGAAGGAAGGGTGGGGGCGGGATCCCGGATTTCAGGGGTCCCGCCCCTTCGCGTGTCACAGGTCCAGCGCGCGCAGCACCAGCCCCGACGCCGGCTTCGGGCCGAACGACGTCGATTTGCGGGGCATCATGACGCCCTGGCGGGCGAGGTCGCGGACGACCTCCTCGCGGACCGGGTGCATCAGGACGGCCGTAGCGCCGTCGCGTTCGGCCTTTTCCACTGTGGCCGCCGTGTCGTGTATGTAGGCGACATGGGCGGGAGAGTCCTCGGGGATGTGCCAGACATGGCCGAGGAGAGCGGCGTGCAGGACCGTCGCGTCGAGGGTGCGCCAGGCCGTGGGGCGGTGCATGGGGATCGTACGGGCGAGCAGGGCAGGGTCGGGGCGGTCGACGAGGTGGAAGGCGCCGTCGCCGGCGAGGAGGAAGGCGTTTCCCTCGCGGGCCGCGTCGGCGAGCGCGGTCAGGGCCTGCGCCAGCGGGACGTCCAGGCGGTGTACGCGGAAGAGGCCCTCGAGGGCGGTGAGGGCCTCGCTCACCGGCAGGCCGTGCAGGAGCCGGTGGATCGCGCGGACGCGCAGGGGATAGCGGGCCGTGTCGACCAGGAGGACCAGGCCGTAGTCCCAGGGGCTGGGGGAGGCGTGCTCCGCGCGTAGGCGGCGGTATGTCGCCCAGCGGTGGTGGCCGTCGGCGATCAGAGCCTGGTGGCGGGCCAGCTCGGACTGGACGCGGGCCACGTCGGCCGGCTCGGTGAGCGACCACAGGCGGTGGCTGAAGCCGTCCTCCGTGGTCGTCGACAGCAGCGGGGGCTGTTCGGCGGTGCGCTCGACGACCTCGGCCGTGGCGGTCGCCGAGCCGTTTCCACGGTAGGTCAGGAGCAGGGGTTCCAGGTTCGCGGAGGTGGCGCGCATGAGAGCGGCGCGGTCGTCGACGACGTGCGGCATGACGTCCTCGTGGGGCAGGATCACGCCCTCCGCCGGTTCCGACAGGTGCAGGGCGCCGATGAGGCCGCGCTGGAGCATGCCGTCGCCGTCGCGCTGTTCGTAGACGTACAGGCCCGGTTCCGGGTCGGTGGTCAGGACTCCCTCGGACAGCCAGCGGCGCAGGGTGCGGGCCGCCTGTGCGTTGCGTTCGGCGGGAGCCGTGGACTGGGGGAGGATCAGCCGGACGATGTTGTGCGGGTCGGCGGACTCGAGGTGGAGCAGGCCGTCGGGGCGGACCACGACGTCGTACGGAGGAGAGGTCACGGCGGCCAGGCTGCCGACCCGGTCGGGGTCGTAGCGCAGGCCTCGGAACGGGGTGAGTTCCAGGCCTCGGCGCGCCGTTGCTTCCGAGTGACCCGCTGAGTTCATCCCGGCATCGTACGGCTGTCAGTGGCATGGGGGATGATCGGGGGAAAGCGAGCCACACCAAGGAGCGATGCGGAATGAGCCAGGGTTTCAGGACGAGGCCCGAGGGCAGTGGGCGGGCCCTGAGCGAGGCGTACGACACCGCACTGCTCGATCTGGACGGCGTGGTGTACGCGGGCGGGAACGCGATCGCGCACGCGGTCGAGTCGCTCGAGGTCGCGCACTCGGGCGGGATGCGTCTCGCGTATGTCACCAACAACGCGCTGCGGACCCCGGACACCGTCGCCGATCACCTCACCGAGTTGGGCATACCTACGGGGCCGTCGGATGTGATCACCTCGGCGCAGGCGGTCGCCCGGCTGATTGCCGAGCAGGTGCCGTCGGGTGCGCGTGTGCTGGTGATCGGCGGGGAAGGGCTGCGGGTGGCGCTGCGCGAGCGCGGGCTCGAGCCGGTGGAGTCGGCTCAGGACGATCCGGTGGCGGTCGTGCAGGGGTACGGCGGTCCCGAACTGCCGTGGGGACGCTTCGCGGAGGCGTGCTACGCCATCGCGCGCGGGGTGCCGTGGTTCGCGTCCAACACCGACCTGACGATTCCGAGCGCGCGCGGTATCGCGCCGGGCAACGGCGCGGCGGTGGAGGTCGTACGGATAGCGACCGGTGCCGAGCCGCAGGTCGCCGGCAAGCCGTTGCCGCCCATGCACCGGGAGACGATCCTGCGCACCGGGGCCGAGCGCCCGCTGGTGGTGGGGGACCGGCTGGACACGGACATCGAGGGCGCGTTCAACGGGGACGTGGACTCGCTGCTGGTCCTGACCGGGGTGACGGACGGCGCGCAGCTGCTGGCCGCGCCGCCGCAGCACCGGCCGACGTATGTCGACGCCGATCTGCGGGGGCTGCTCACCGGGCAGCCGGAGATCGCCGAGTCGGACGGCGGGTTCCGGTGCGGCGGGTGGACGGCCACGGCCGGCGTGGAGCGGCTGGAACTGGACGGTGACGGTGCGGCCCTGGACGGTCTGCGGGCGCTGTGCGCGGCGGCCTGGACTGCGGCGGGCGAAGGTGTGTGCGAGCTGGATGCGGGGAAGGCTCTGGCACGGCTGGGGCTGTGAGGCCGGATCCTGGCTGAATGCGAGGGTAGGCTAACCTAACTACGTGTTGGTCGACAGTCCTCCCGAACAGCGCGCGGAGACCGCCCCCGCGCTCCCGAACCGCCGGGCGATACGAGCCTTCGGGTTGCTCGTTGCCGTCCTGATCCTGGTGCTCGTCGCGATGGCGAGCATCGCGATCGGTGCCAAGTCCCTCTCCCTGGGAGAGGTCTGGCACGGTCTGTTCGAGGATTCGGGGACGTACGCCGACGTCGTCGTCGCCGACCGGCTGTCGCGGACCGTGCTGGGCTTGCTCGCCGGTGCCGCGCTCGGCCTGTCCGGCGCCGTGCTCCAGGCGCTCACGCGCAACCCGCTGGCCGATCCCGGGCTGCTCGGCATCAACGCGGGCGCGTCCGCCGCGGTCGTCACCGCCATCACCTTCCTCGGTGTCACCTCACTGAGCGGCTATGTGTGGTTCGCCTTCGTCGGCGCGGCCGGGGTGGGGGCGCTGGTCTGGTTCCTCGGCGGCAGCCGGGGCGCGACGCCGGTGCGGCTCGCGCTCGCCGGCACCGCGATCAGTGCCGCGCTCTACGGCTATCTCCAGGCCGTGATGATCATGGACCAGACGGCGCTCAACAGGATGCGGTTCTGGACGGTCGGTTCGCTGTCCTCGGCGAGCGATTCGACCATCGAGCAGGTACTGCCCTTCATCGCGGTCGGCACGGTCCTCGCCCTCGCCCTCGCCCGGCCGCTCAACGCCGTGGCCATGGGCGACGACACCGCCAAGGCGCTCGGCGCCAACCTCAACCGCACCCGGGCGCTGGCCATGCTCGCCGCGACCGTGCTGAGCGGGGCCGCGACCGCCGCGTGCGGACCGATCGTGTTCGTCGGGCTGATGGTCCCGCACGTCGTGCGGTCCTTCACCGGGCCCGACCTGCGCTGGATCCTGCCGTACGCGACCATCCTGTCGCCCGTGCTGCTGCTCGGCTCCGACGTCCTCGGCCGGCTCGTCGCGCGGCCCTCGGAGTTGCAGGTTGGCATCGTGACCGCCCTCATCGGCGGTCCGGTCTTCATCTTTCTTGTACGACGGCGGAGGACGGCGCAGCTGTGAAGACCAACCGTGCCATCAGGACCCCGGGCGGGCTCTCCGTTCGACTGGACGTCCGCGCCATCACCGTCGTCGTCCTGCTGCTGTGCGCCGCGCTCGCCGCGAGCGTCGTGCTGATCGGCACCGGCGACTTCCCGATCTCGGCCGCCGACGTGCTCAGGACGCTGTTCGGCAACGGCGACGCGGGGCAGGAACTGATCGTCAACGAGCTGCGGCTGCCGCGGGTGCTCGTCGGACTCCTGGTCGGTGGCTCCCTCGGGCTCGGGGGCGCGCTGTTCCAGGCCATCTCCCGCAATCCGCTGGGCAGTCCGGACGTCCTCGGGCTCGGGCAGGGGGCCACGGTCGGCGCGCTCGTGATGATCGTGCTGTTCTCGGGGAACGCGACCGAGGCCACCGTCGGCGCCCTCGTGGGCGGTCTGGCGACCGGAATCGCCATCTACCTGCTCGCTTGGAAGCGGGGTGTGCACGGGTACCGACTGGTCCTGGTCGGTATCGGTGTGTCCGCTATCGTCACGGCGATCAACGGATACCTGCTCACCAGGTCCGACCTCACCGACGCGGCCAGCGCCTTCGTCTGGATGACGGGCTCGCTCAACGGGCGTGACTGGGACCAGGTCTGGCCGCTGCTCGCACTGTGCGCCGTACTCGTACCGCTGGTCCTCGCCCATGCGCGCGGGCTGCGGATGATGGAGATGGGCGACGACGTCTCGTACGCCCTCGGGGTGCGCGTCGAGCGCGTACGGATGCTGCTGCTGATCGCCGCCGTCCTGCTCACCGCGGCGGCCACCGCGGCCGCCGGACCGGTCAGCTTCGTGGCGCTCACCGCGCCGCAGCTCGCCCGCCGCCTGACCCGCTCGCCCGGACCGAACCTGCTGTCGTCCCTGTGCATGGGTGCCGCTCTCCTGGTCGCCGCCGACTGGGTCTCGCAGCGCGCGTTCGGGGCCGACCAGTTGCCCGTGGGCGTGGTCACCGGAGTCCTCGGCGGTGTCTATCTGCTGTGGCTGCTGGTCATCGAGCGCAAGGCGGGCCGGATATGAGCGCCCGCCGCAGCGCCCCCAGCGGGCTGAACAACCAAAGGAGCACTGTGAACCGCCTGTCCGCCGAGAACGTGACCCTCGCCTACGACCAGCGGGTGATCGCCGAACAGTTGTCGGTGGAGATACCCGACAACTCCTTCACCGTGATCGTCGGCCCGAACGCGTGCGGCAAGTCCACGCTCCTGCGGGCGCTGTCGCGGATGCTCAAGCCGAACCAGGGCCGGGTGCTGCTCGACGGGCAGGTCATCCAGTCGATGCCCGCGAAGAAGGTCGCGCGCACCCTGGGACTGCTGCCGCAGTCGTCGATCGCGCCCGACGGGATCACCGTCGCCGACCTGGTGGGCCGGGGCCGCTACCCGCACCAGGGGATCCTGCGGCAGTGGTCCACCGAGGACGAGCGGGTCGTGCAGGAGTCCATGGCGCAGACCGGTGTCGCCGAACTCGGCGACCGGTACGTCGACGAACTGTCCGGCGGTCAGCGCCAGCGCGTGTGGATCGCGATGGCGCTCGCCCAGCAGACGCCGCTGCTGCTGCTCGACGAGCCGACGACCTACCTGGACATCCAGCACCAGATCGACGTCCTCGACCTGTGCGCCGAACTGCACGAGGAGCAGGGCCGCACGCTGGTCGCCGTACTGCACGACCTCAACCACGCGGCCCGGTACGCCACGCACCTCATCGCCCTGCGCGAGGGGACGATCATCGCCGAGGGCGCGCCGAAGGACATCGTCACGGCCGATCTGGTCGAGGACGTCTTCGGGCTGCGCTGCCAGGTCATCGACGACCCGGAGACGGGGACCCCGCTGGTGGTGCCGGCGGCGCGCAGGGCCCGGGCCGAGGCCGCCAAGGTGGCCGCTACAGGAGTTTCCTGAGGCGCAGCAGGTCCATGAGACTCGCCTCCAGCTTCACCCGGCCCGAACCCCAGGCCTTGGCGAAGTTCAGCTTGCCGTCGACCAGGGCCACCAGGTCGTCGCCCGCCATGGTGAGTCTGATCTGGGCTTTCTCCCGCGGTGGCCCCTGAAGGGTGTCGTCGACCCGGATCCGGCCCTCGGCCATGCGGCCGACGAACGTGACGTCCAGATCCGTGATGCGGCAGCTCACCGAGCGGTCCAGCGCGGCGGCCGCGTGGACATCGCCCTCGGTGCCCTGCATGTTGTCCGAGAGTTTTTCGAGTGCGGCGCGGCACTCCTCGATCGTTGCCATCGTGATCGACGGTACCCCAGTGCTTCGAGGTAGCGTCTGGGCATGAGCGACACTGTGCCCGAGGCCGTACCGGAGAGCGAGCCCGAGGTCGAACCCACGTACGACCCCGCTGCCCCCGCCCCGCTGAACGTGCCCCGCGCCTCCACCGGCAACGCCGACGTGGACGTCCAGCTCCAGCGGCTCGGTGATGCCGACCACCTCGACACGGACGGACACGTCGAGGTGTACGAGGATGTACACCGGGGGCTGCGCGACGCGCTCACCGCGCTCGACGCCCGCCCGGGACCTCCGGTGCCCCCGCGGCCGTACGAACAACACAGGAGCTGAACCGAACGTGGCAGGAGTCGCACGTCGCCGTCTCGACGCGGAACTGGTCCACCGGAAGCTCGCGCGCTCGCGCGAGCACGCGAGCCAGTTGATCGCCGCCGGACGGGTCAGCGTCGGCAAGATCGTCGCGACCAAGCCCGCCACACAGGTGGAGACCGCGGCGGCGATCGTGGTCTCGACCGACGACAGCGACCCCGGCTACGTGTCGCGGGGCGGCCACAAGCTCGCGGGCGCCTTGGCGGTGTTCCTGCCGCAGGGGCTGGTCGTCGAGGGGCGGCGGGCGCTGGACGCCGGCGCCTCCACCGGCGGTTTCACCGACGTCCTGCTGCGGGCGGGAGCGGCTCAGGTGGTCGCCGTCGATGTCGGATACGGACAACTCGCCTGGTCTCTCCAGAGCGATGAACGCGTCATCGTCAAGGATCGTACGAACGTACGCGAGTTGACGCTCGAAGCGATCGATGGGGAGCCGGTGGATCTTGTCGTGGGGGACCTGTCCTTCATCCCGCTCGGACTGGTCCTGCCCGCCCTGGTGCGGTGCGTGCGGCCGGACGCCGATCTGGTGATGATGGTCAAGCCGCAGTTCGAGGTGGGCAAGGAGCGGCTGGGCAGTGGAGGAGTCGTACGGAGTCCGCAGTTGCGCGCCGAGTCCGTGCGCGCGGTGGCGGGGCGGGCGTGGGGTCTGGGGCTCGGCGTGCAGGGCGTCACCGCCAGCCCGCTGCCCGGGCCGTCCGGGAATGTCGAGTACTTTCTGTGGCTGCGGTCGGGAGCACCCGAACTGGACCCGGCCGACGTTGACCGTGCAGTGGCGGAGGGGCCGCGTTGACAACGAACCGAGCTCGTACTGTTTTCCTGCTCGCCCACACCGGGCGGCCAGCGGCCATTCGCAGCGCCGAACTCGTGGTCAAGGGGCTGTTGCGCGAGGGCATCGGGGTACGCGCTCTGGAGGCGGAGGCGCGGGATCTGCCGGTGCCGGGGGAGGTACAGCTGGTCAAGGAGGCCACTCCGCAGTGCCTCGAGGGGTGCGAGTTGCTGATCGTGCTGGGCGGTGACGGGACGCTGCTGCGGGGTGCCGAGTTCGCCCGGGCGTCCGGGGTGCCGATGCTCGGCGTCAACCTCGGGCGGGTCGGGTTCCTCGCCGAGGCCGAGCGGGACGATCTCGACAGGGTCGTCGAGCGGGTGGCGACGAAGGCGTACGAGGTCGAGGAGCGGATGACCGTCGACGTCGTCGTGCATCGCAACGGCGACATCGTGCACACGGACTGGGCGTTGAACGAGGCGGCCGTGCAGAAGGCGGGCGCCGAGAAGCTGCTGGAAGTCGTGCTGGAGATTGACGGGCGGCCGGTGACGGGGTTCGGGTGCGACGGGATTGTGCTGTCGACGCCTACTGGATCGACCGCCTATGCGTTTTCCGCCGGTGGGCCTGTGGTGTGGCCTGAGGTGGAGGCGTTGTTGATGGTGCCGATCAGTGCGCATGCGCTGTTCGCGAAGCCGTTGGTGACGTCGCCGGATTCTGTGCTTGCGGTGGAGGTTCTGCCTCATATTCCGCCGGGGGTGCTGTGGTGTGACGGGCGGCGGACCGTGGAGTTGCCGCCGGGGGCGCGGGTCGAGGTGCGGCGGGGGGCTGTGCCGGTGCGGCTGGCTCGGCTGCATCATGCTTCGTTCACTGATCGGCTTGTGGCGAAGTTTGCGTTGCCGGTCTCTGGATGGCGGGGGGCGCCGCACTAGCGCAGCCAAGGGGGGTGCGGGGTGGTTCGCGCGGCCGCGGGCCGGATGTGGCTGGTCGCGCCCACGCGGCGGAGCCGCATATCGATACAGCCCCGCGCCCCTTTGGGTTGGACCACTCCCGTGGGTGACATGCGAGGTCGATGCGCATTCGTCACCTGCACCTTCACACAACAGGGTCGGGTGCCGTCGCACTCCTGCCCCCCGACCTCGTAAGGTCGGGGGCGTGCTGGAGGAGATGCGGATACGGTCGCTCGGAGTCATCGACGATGCGGTCGTCGAGCTGTCGCCGGGGTTCACCGCTGTCACGGGTGAGACGGGTGCGGGCAAGACCATGGTGGTCACCAGCCTTGGTCTGTTGCTCGGCGGGCGGGCGGATGCGGCGCTCGTGCGGATCGGGGCCAAGAACGCGGTCGTGGAGGGGCGGATCAGTGTGTCCGCGGACACCACGGCCGCCGTACGGGCCGAGGAGGCCGGCGCGGAGCTCGACGACGGGGCGCTGTTGATCAGCCGTACCGTTTCCGCCGAAGGGCGCTCGCGGGCGCACCTGGGCGGGCGGAGCGTGCCCGTGGGGGTGCTGGCCGAGCTCGCCGACGAGCTGGTGGCCGTGCACGGGCAGACCGATCAGCAGGGGCTGCTCAAGCTGTCCCGGCAGCGCCAGGCGCTCGACCGGTACGCGGGCGACGCCGTCACCGTGCCGCTGGCCAAGTACACGGAGGCCTATCGGCGGCTGCGGGCCGTCTCCGTGGAGCTCGACGAGATCACCACGCGCGCGCGGGAACGGGCCCAGGAGGCCGACATGCTGCGCTACGGCCTCGACGAGATCGCCGGCGTCGAGCCGCGCGCCGGCGAGGACGTGGAGCTGGCGGAGGAGGCGGAGCGGCTCGGGCACGCGGAGGCCCTGGCGTCGGCCGCCACGGCCGCGCACGCCGCGCTCGCCGGCAATCCGGAGGATCCCGAGGGCATCGACGCGGCGACGCTCGTCGCGGGCGCGCAGCGGGCCCTGGACGCCGTGCGGTCCTACGACCCGGCGCTGGCCGCGCTCGCCGGCCGGCTCGGGGAGATCGGGATCCTGCTGGGCGATGTGGCGGGGGAACTCGCCGGGTACGCCGACGACCTGGACGCCGATCCGCTGCGGCTGGCGGCCGTCGAGGAGCGGCGGGCCGCGCTCACCGCGCTGACCCGGAAGTACGGCGAGGACGTCGCCTCGGTGCTGGCGTGGGCCGAGCAGAGTGCCGTCCGGCTCACCGAGCTGGAGGGCGACGACGAGCGGCTTGGGGAGCTGACCGCCGAGCGGGACGCGCTGCGGGTCGAACTGGGCGGACTGGCACAGGCGTTGACGGACGCGCGGGCGGAGGCCGCGGAGCGGTTCGCGGCTGCCGTGACCGCGGAGCTGGCCTCGCTCGCGATGCCGCACGCGCGCGTGTCGTTCGAGATCCGGCAGACCGAGGACCCGGAGGGCGTCGAGGTCGGCGGGCGGGCGGTCGCGTACGGGCCGGCCGGTGTCGACGAGGTCGAGTTGCTGTTGGCCCCGCACCCCGGTGCCCCGCCTCGGCCGATCGCCAAGGGCGCCTCCGGTGGTGAGCTGTCGCGCGTGATGCTGGCCGTCGAGGTCGTGTTCGCGGGGACGGATCCGGTGCCGACGTATCTGTTCGACGAGGTGGACGCGGGCGTCGGAGGCAAGGCCGCGGTGGAGATCGGGCGGCGGCTGGCGCGGCTGGCGAAGACCGCGCAGGTGGTGGTCGTGACGCACCTGCCGCAGGTGGCCGCCTTCGCCGACCGGCAGTTGCTGGTGGAGAAGACCAACGACGGGTCCGTGACCCGGTCCGGTGTGACGGTGCTGGAGGGCGAGGAGCGGGTCCGGGAGCTGTCCCGGATGCTCGCCGGTCAGGAGGACTCGCAGACAGCCCGGGCACACGCGGAGGAGTTGCTGGCGACGGCCAGGGCGGACGTTTAGGGCGGGCGTTCAGGGCGGGCGTTCGGGGGCCGGCTTCTGGAGTCGGTGTCCGGGGTGTGCGTCTAGGGCTGGTGTCTGGAGTCGGTGTCCGGGTGGGCGTCTAGGGCGGACATCCGGAGCGGGCGTCCATAGTGGGCGTCTGGAGTCGGCGTCCAGGGTGGGCGTCCAGGGCGGACATCCAGGGAGGGCGTCTAGAGCGGGCGTCCAGGTGGGCGTCTGGAGTCGGCGTCCAGGGAGAGCGGTCAGGCGGGCATTCAGGGCGCGTCCTCGTAGGGTGGGCGGATGATCGACCGCTTTCGCCGGACCACGTCGTTCGGACTCACCGCCGTTGTCACCCGCGCCGCGAGCGCCGCCCTCCGCGCCAAGGCGCCCGGCGGCCAGGATCGCTGGGAGCGGAAGAACTACGCCGGGCGGACCGTCGAGTTGTACGCCGGGCCCGCGTCCGCGCTGGCGGCCGCCGTCGGGGCCGGGCGGGTGCGGCCCGCCGCCGGGTTCGCCGTGCTGGCCGCCGGGGCGTGTGGGGCGTACGACGATGTCGCCGGGGCCGGTGACTCGCGCAGGGGGTTCCGTGCGCATCTGGGCGCGTTGCGGGACGGTGAGGTCACCAGCGGGGCGGTGAAGCTGTTCGGGATCTCGGCGGCCGGGCTCGTCGCGGGGGCCCTGCTCAAGGAGCGGGCGGTGGACAAGGTGCTCGCGGGGGTCGTGATCGCCGGGGCCGCGCATTTCGTCAACCTCGTGGACGTACGGCCGGGTCGGGCCGCCGCAGCGGTGGTCGCGCTCGGCGCGCCGGGGCTGCTGCGCGAGGGGCCCGGGGCGGAGTTGGCCGCCGTCGCCGTGGGGGCCGCGGGGGCCGTCCTGCCCGACGACCTGGGCGAGCGCGCGATGATCGGCGACACGGGCGCGCACGCGCTCGGCGCCGCTCTGGGCACCGCCGTCGTCATGGGCAACGGGCGGGCAGGGCTGGTCGCGCATGCCGCCGCGCTCGCCGCCGCTGCCGTGTACGGCGACAAGGTGAGCGAGGTGGCGCGTTCGGTGGGGAGACGGTGGGCGGACGGTGAAGCGCCCGCGTATGCGCGGTGAGAATGCACCCGCGCATGCGTCCGGAACTGATCCTTCCCTCACTCGTGTGAGTGACCCGACCCGCCGCATTGCCGTGCCGTCCGGTTCCCGGCATGCCCGGAACACCCGTACGTGCTGGCATCCTTGGCAAAGAACGCAGTACGCGTAGGAAGCGCGCGGTACACCCCTCCGCTCGATACCTTCTGTACGTTTCCTCGTGACCGCCCGACCCGAACCAGGAGCCCCGGCCACGTGACCCCCGTGAGCAGCCACTCACCGCACGGCCAGTCGCCGCTGCGCACCGTGCAGGTGCTGGGCGGAGGCAACGCCTGTAGTAGCGCGCACGTGCGCTCCCTGACCTCGGGGCTGGTCGCACGAGGCGTGCGGGTCACGGTGTGCGCCCCCGCCGATGCCGATCGCATCTACGACTTCACCGGCGCCGGCGCCGAACACGTGCACGTGCCGCGCAGCAGCGACCCGGGCTCCGTGGCCGCGCTGCGGCAGGCGTGCACGAACGCCGACCTGGTGCACGCACACGGACTGCACGCCTCCTTCCGCGCCGTGCTCGCGCTCAGCGGGCGCCGCACCCCGCTCGTCGTCACCTGGCACGACCGCGCGTACGCCGAGGGCGCGCGCGCCCATTTCCTGCGCCTGCTGGAGCGACGGGTGGTCAAGGCCGCCGTCGTGGTGCTCGGCACCACCTCGGCCCTCGTGGACCGGGCACGCCGGACGGGCGCGCGGGACGCGCGGCTCGCCGCCGTCGCCCTGCCCGGCCTCCGCCCGGCCGTCGAGCCGGAGGATCCCGACCGGCTGCGCCCCAAGATCCGGGCCGAACTCGGCGCCACCGGGCGTCCGTTGCTCATCGCCGTCGGCTCCCTCGACCGGCACCGCGGCTACGACACACTGCTGGACGCCACGCGCGCGTGGCGCCGTCTGGACCCCATGCCGCTGGTGGTCATCGTGGGGGAGGGGCCGTTGCGCGCCGAGTTGCAGCGGCGGATCGAGGAGGAGGGGCTGCCGGCCCGGCTCATCGGACGGCGCGATGACGTCACCGAGTTGCTCGCCGCCGCCGACCTCGCGCTCCTGCCGAGCAGCGGGGAGTCCCGGTCTCTGCTCGCCCAGGAGGCCCTCCACGCGCGCGTGCCGCTCGTCGCCACGGACAGCGGCGGCACCCCAGAACTCGTCGGCGACGCGGCCGAACTCGTCCCGGCCGGGGACGCGGAGGCGTTCGCCGACGCCGTCGTACGGCTGCTCGGTGACCCCGAGCGTCAGGAGCTGCTGCGGGAGAAGGGCGTCCGGCAGGCGGCCACTTGGCCGACCGAGGACGAGACCGTCGCTCAAGTCCTCTGCGTCTACGATGAGTTGACGCAGCCCCAGCCGCTGATCTAGCAGCGCTGCTCTAGGCCACGTGCCGGCGCGCCCGCAGGGCCAGGCTCAACGCCAGGACCGTCTGCGGGTCGTCGAGGTCGGTGCCCAGCAACTCCCCTATCCGGGCGAGGCGGTTGTACAGCGTCTGCCGGTTGAGGTGCAGTTCGCGTGCCGTCTCCGCCTTGCGGCCCGCGTGCGCCAGATAGGTCTCCAGCGTGGGCAGCAGCGGCGGTTTGGAGCGACTGTCGTGGTCGCGTACGGGGCCGATCGCGCGGTCCACGAAGGCCGCCAGGTCCGGGTGGTCGCGCAGCCGCCACAGCAGCAGGTCGATGTCCAGGCGGCGGGCGTCGTACCAGGGGCGGTCGGACAGGCCCTGGGCCGCCGTCGCCGTCTCGGCCGCGTGCCGCAGGCCCGCGGAGGCCGCCGCCCAGCCGCCGGCCACCCCGACGACCACCACCGGCGGCTGCGCTCCGGGCCGTTGCATCCCCGCCCGCTCCACCCCCGCCCGCAGCGCCGCCGCGACCCGGTCCGCGACCGCCGAGCGCTCCGCATCCGAACGCAGGCCCACGAGGAGGGGGACGCGGCCCTCGACAGGTCGTACGCCCAACAGCACCGGTACTCCCACCGAGGCCAGCTCCTCGGCGACCGCGCGCGCCAAGACCGCCCAGCCTCCGCCGGGGGAGAGAGCCTCGCCCAGCTTCATCACCATCGGCAGGAGCGGGCTGTCGCCCGGCTTGAAGCCCAGCACGCGCGCCTGCGCGGGCGCGTCCCGCGCGGCGATACGGCCCTCGGCGAGGTCGGTGAGGAAATCCCCTCGGCCGCGCGCCGCCAGCTCCTCCTCCTGCCGGGCCTGCATCAGGACCACGGCCAGGATGCCCGCGGCCCGTTCGGCGGCCATCCGGTGCACCGGGGCGAGGGGGCCGCGCACGGGCAGCACAACGATGCGAGCCCGGACGGAGCCCGTCCCCGGACCGCCGCCGGGCACGTCCACCAGCACCGAGCCGGCCGGCGGAGTGTCCTTGTGCCGGCCGCGCAGTCCCTGCCACACCTGGAGCGGATCCGCGCCCTCGGGGCCCGGCCCGGCGGCGTACAGGAGCTGACCGTCCGTCGTCTCCAGGAAGACGGGGTTGCCGCTGAAGTCGGCCAGGATGCCGAGGACCTGTGGCACTCCGCCGCCGTCCAGCAGGGCCTGAGTGCAGCGGCGGTGCACCTCCTCCGCCCGCTGGAGCAGCGCGTAGTGGCCGTTGACGATCTCGGTGTGGATCTCCTCGGTGACCGTCACGAACGGCACCTCGCGGTGCAGTTGGACCAGCGGCAGACCGGCCGCGCGGGCCGTGTCGACAAGGGCGGCGGGCAGGCGGGTGAAGCGCGGGCCCAGTTCCACGACGAGGGCCGCGATGCCCCGCTCGGCCAGGGTGCGCACGAACGCGCGTTGCTCGGCCGGGCGGGTGCCGAGGCCGTAGCCCGTGGTCAGCAGCAGCTCTCCGCCCTTGAGCAGCGAGGCGATGTGGGGGACCTCGCCCGCGTGCACCCAGCGCACGGTCCGGTGCAGCCGGTCCCCGCCCGCGAGGACCTCGGGGAGCCCGCTGTGCAGGCCTGGCAACTCCAGAGCGCGCCGCACGGTGATCCCGGCGCCCTCGGTGCCGAATCCGCTGTCCACGCCGCTGTCCGTGCCGCTGTCCGTGCCGCCGTTCATGAGCTGGACGCTACCCGCGCGCGTGCCTCGGGGCACCGGCGAAGGAGGTGATCGCCGCGCTGCTTGGGGCGCTCGTGGCGGGGTAGCGGCCTGGCATGGACATCAGCGTGGTCGCGGTGGGGCGCGAGGACGACAGTTCGGTCGAGGAGCCGTTGCGGGTGGCGGTGCTCGCCGACCGGCTCGGGTATCGCGAGGTGTGGGCCGGGGAGGGGCCGACCTGGGACTCCTTCGTCCTGGCCACGGCGATCGGACGGTCCACCGAGCGGGTCGCGCTGACCGCCGGACCGGTGCCGGTGTCGGTGCGCGATCCGTACACGATCGCCCGAGGCGCCGCGGGCGCCGCGGCCGTCACGGGCCGCCCGGTCGGGGTGGCGCTGGGCACGTCCAGCAAGCGGGTGGTCGAGGGCGTGCACGAGCGGCCCCGGGTCCGGCCCGCCGCGCTGATGGAGGAGAGCGCGGCGGCCGTACGCGTACTCCTGCACGCGGCTCCGGGCGAACCGGTCGTGCCCGGCAGCTCCTTCCGCCGCCGCCTGCCGCCGCCACGCGGCCCGCTGACCGTGGCCGCGTTCGGCGACCGCGCGATCGCCACGGCCGCCGCGCACGCCGACCGCATGCTGCTGGACATCGTCTCCCCGGAACAGGTACGTACACTGCGGGCCAAGCTGCTCGCGGCGGCCGAGCGCGCGGGACGCACCCCGCCCACGCTGGCCGCCTGGCTGCCCGCGGCCGTCGACCCGGAGCCGGAGTCCCTCGCCCAGGTCCTGGGCAGCATCGCCGGCTATCTGACCGTTCCTGGCTACAGCGACATGTTCACCGCGGCGGGCCTGGGCGAGGCCGTGGAACTGGCCGCCGCCGGCGCCGACCGGGACACCCTGCTGCGGGCCCTGCCGCCGAAAGCCGCCGATGCGGTGGGCCTGGTGGGCGATCTCGAAGCCGTACGCGCGCGTGTGGAGGCGTATGCCGAGGCGGGGCTGGATGAGATCGCCCTTGTTCCGGCTACGGCCGGTGATCCGGGTGGGGAGCGGACGTTGAGGGCGTTCAGGCCGGCTTGAGTGCCAGGGCTACGGCGGCATGTTCGCCGTGGTGGGCGGTGGGCTTGGTGGGCGGTCTCGACGTCGTACGCGTGCGTGTGTGTGGTGGCGTAAGCCGAGGCCGGGCTGGATGAGATCGCCCTTGTTCCGGCCACGGCCGGCGATCCGGGGCAGGGAGCCGACGCTCATGGCGCTCAGGCCGGTCTGATGTTGTGGTTGAAGCGGAAGACGTTGTCCGGGTCGTATTGCCGCTTCAGCTCGGCCAGCCGTCGGGTGTTCTCGGCGCCCAGGCCGGCCCGCACCCGCTCCGGGCCCTCGTCGCCGATGAAGTTGAGGTAGACCGCGCCGGAGCTCCACGGCCGGGCATCGGCGCGCACGTCCCTCACCCACTGGATGGCCTGTTCGTCGTCGGCCGGGTTCTCCCAGGCCGCGAACGGGTGCACCGCCCAGCGCGCGTCCCGGTACGGCACGGGATACTCGTGCGGCCCGTCGGCGATCGCGCCGCCCTGCGGGAACAGCACGTGCTGGGTGCTGGACGGCACCGGCATGGAGTCCGCGCGGGCACAGAAGACGTCCACGAAGTCGTCGGGCGCCTCCGTCAGGAACTCCGCCGACCAGTAGTTCCGCAGCCCGGGCGGATCGTCGATCATGCACTGGACGTCGGCGTACGGCATCGCCCCGACGATCTCCACCTCGTGCGGCAGCGCCAGCAGCGGCTCGGCGAGCTTGAGCATGCCCTCCTCACCGCCGGCGTACGTCAGCATCGCCGCGCACAGCAGAGTGCCGACCAGCTGCGGCGGTACGAACTCCTCGGGCGGGCCGGTGAGATAGATCACTCCGCCGGCCGCCTCGACCGGGGCGGCCGAGATCAGGTCGCGATAGGTGCGGACGACCTCGGGGCCGAGCTCCGGGAGGTACATCAGCAGCGCGACACAGAACTCGGGCAGCTCGTGCAGTTCGAGGGTGAGCGCGGTGGCGATGCCGAAGTTGCCGCCGCCTCCGTGCAGGCCCCAGAACAGGTCGGGGTTCTCGTCGGCGTTCGCGTGGATCCGGCTGCCGTCGGCGGTGACCAGCTCGACGCCGAGCAGGTTGTCGACGGCGAGTCCGCAGCAGCGGTCCAGCCAGCCGGTACCGCCGCCCAGGACGAAGCCACCGACGCCGGTGGTGGAGACCCGGCCGCCGGTGGTCGCGAGGCCGTACGGCTGGGTGGCGCGGTCGAGGTGGCTCATCGTGGCGCCGCCCCCGACCCGTACCGCCTCGGCCGCCGGGTCGACGGTCACCTCGTGCATCCGGCGCAGGTCGACGACCAGACCGTCGTCGTTCAGCGCCATGCCCGCCACGCTGTGCCCGCCCCCGCGGACCGCGATCTTCAGGTCCAGCTCCCGGCCGAAGCGCACGGCCCGTACGACGTCGTCCTCGTGCGCGCACCGCGCGATCACCGCGGGCCGTCGGTCGATCATGCCGTTGTGGACGGTCCGGGCGTCGTCGTAGCCCGGATCCCCCGGGGCGAACACCTCGCCGGCCAGTTCCTCGCGGAGCGCGGCGAGAGCCGCGCCCGCCTTCGAGAGGGAAGCCATGGCCGCCCCCTTCCGAAATGGGGGAATTATCCAGGTTTCAGCCTAGGTGGGTGCGGCCCAGGGGGCGCGCTCAGCCGCCGTACGCCCCGGACGCGGTCAGTCGCAGTGCCGTGTCGATGAGCGGCACGTGACTGAAGGCCTGTGGGAAGTTGCCGACCTGGCGCTTCAGGTGCGGGTCCCACTCCTCGGCCAGCAGCCCGAGGTCGTTGCGCAGCGCCAGGAGCTTCTCGAACAGCTTGCGGGCCTCGTCCACACGGCCGATCATCGCGAGGTCGTCCGCCATCCAGAACGAGCAGGCGAGGAAGGCGCCCTCGTCGCCCGAGAGGCCGTCCACGCCCGCGTCGTCGCCGGCCGTGGGGTAGCGCAGGATGAAGCCGTCCGTCGTGGACAGCTCGCGCTGGATCGCCTCGATCGTGCCGATCACGCGCTTGTCGTCCGGGGGCAGGAAGCCCATCTGCGGGATCAGCAGCAGCGAGGCGTCCAGCTCCTTGGAGCCGTACGACTGCGTGAAGGTGTTGCGCTCCTTGTCGTAGCCCTTCTCGCACACGTCCCGGTGGATGTCGTCGCGCAGTTCGCGCCACTTCTCCAGCGGGCCGTCCGCGTCGCCGGACTCGATCAGCTTGATGGTGCGGTCGACGGCGACCCAGGCCATCACCTTGGAGTGCACGAAGTGGCGGCGCGGGCCGCGCACCTCCCAGATGCCCTCGTCCGGCTCGTCCCAGTGCTGTTCCAGGTAGCGGATGAGCTTGAGCTGGAGCAGCGAGGCGTAGTCGTTGCGGGCCAGGCCCGTCATGTGGGCCAGGTGCAGGGCCTCGGTGACCTCGCCGTACACGTCCAGCTGGAGCTGGTGCGCGGCGCCGTTGCCCACCCGGACCGGCCCGGAACTCTCGTATCCCGGCAGCCAGTCCAGTTCGGCCTCGCCCAGCTCGCGCTCGCCGGCGATGCCGTACATGATCTGGAGGTTCTCCGGGTCGCCGGCGACGGCCCGCAGCAGCCACTCGCGCCAGGCGCGGGCCTCCTCGCGGTAGCCGGTGCGCAGCAGCGAGGAGAGGGTGATGGCCGCGTCGCGCAGCCAGGTGTAGCGGTAGTCCCAGTTGCGGACGCCGCCGATCTCCTCCGGCAGGGAGGTGGTGGGGGCGGCGACGATGCCGCCGGTGGGGGCGTACGTCAGCGCCTTCAGCGTGATCAGCGAGCGGACGACGGCCTCGCGGTAGGGACCGTGGTAGGTGCAGTGTTCCACCCAGTCACGCCAGAAGTCCTCCGTCGCCTCCAGCGCCTGCTCCGGCTCCGGCAGCGCCGGCGGCTCCTTGTGCGAGGGCTCCCAGGAGATGGTGAAGGCGATCCGGTCACCCGGAGCGACCGTGAAGTCCGCGTAGGTAGTCAGCGACTTGCCGTAGGTCTCGGCGGACGTGTCGAACCACACAGAGTCCGGGCCCGCGACGGCCACCGTGCGCCCCTCGTGCCGGTGCACCCACGGGACGACCCGGCCGTAGGAGAAACGCATCCGGAGCGCGGAGCGCATCGGGACGCGGCCCGAGACGCCCTCCACGATCCTGATCAGCTGCGGGGCGCCGTCACGCGGGGGCATGAAGTCGATTACACGGACCGTGCCGCGCGGTGTGTCCCACTCGGATTCCAGGATCAGGGAGTCGCCGCGGTAGTTGCGCCGGGCCGCGGTGGGCGGTTCGGCGTCGGCCGCGTGCGCGGGTCCGAGCCGCCAGAAGCCGTGTTCCTCGGTGCCCAGCAGACCGGCGAAGATGGCATGCGAGTCGAAGCGGGGCAGGCACAGCCAGTCCACTGTGCCGTCCCGGCAGACCAGGGCAGCGGTCTGCATGTCTCCGATGAGTGCGTAATCTTCGATGCGCCCGGCCACGTGCAACTCCAGTCGAACGGCCACGTCACCCCGCAAGGGGGCTGTCGCTAGTGCGGTCAAGGGGGTGGTTGTGCATACGTCGTTGAGCGGTGAATCAAAACAGTCGTGCCGCTGTGAGGCAAAACGACATCTGTTGCTCAACGAACTGACGAGCTCTTGTTGTTCCGGTGGTTACGGGCGGGGGTGGTGCCGTGTTGCCGGCCGGCTCGGCAGTGAGTGTCCGAGCAGGATACGACGCACGTTGTTGATCCGGGTGCCGCTCCGGACAAGGAGAGTGCGCCGAACGGGTGAGCAACCGGTGAGAAACCCGTGCGTTCGTGCCCGGTCTGTGTCGGTCTGTGTGCGGAGCGTGGCCGGAAGCCATCTCCTCCTGGCGCTGATACCCTGGTAGCCCGTGGACCGGTGGGCACGAAACCCCCGAACCGCAGCGACGGCACCCCCGGATTCTTCCGGCTAGGCAGCCGCTCCGCACTCCAGACCGCGACCACGGGAGCCCCCTCTTGGCCATGCCGCCCGCTGCTTTTCGAAACAGCACAGCCACGACGACCAAGCACATCTTCGTCACCGGGGGTGTCGCCTCCTCGCTGGGCAAGGGCCTCACCGCCTCCAGCCTCGGCATGCTGCTCAAGGCGCGGGGCCTGCGCGTCGTGATGCAGAAGCTCGATCCGTATCTGAACGTCGACCCGGGCACGATGAACCCCTTCCAGCATGGTGAGGTGTTCGTCACCAACGACGGCGCCGAGACCGACCTGGACATCGGCCACTACGAGCGCTTCCTCGACCGTGACCTGGACGGTTCCGCCAACGTCACCACCGGCCAGATCTACTCGACCGTGATCGCCAAGGAGCGGCGCGGCGAGTACCTGGGCGACACCGTGCAGGTCATCCCGCACATCACCAACGAAATCAAGCATCGCATCCGCCGCATGGCGACGGACGAGGTGGACGTGGTGATCACCGAGGTGGGCGGCACGGTCGGCGACATCGAGTCGCTGCCGTTCCTGGAGACCGTGCGCCAGGTCCGGCACGAGGTCGGCCGCGACAACGTCTTCGTCGTTCACATCTCGCTCCTGCCTTACATCGGCCCCTCGGGAGAGCTGAAGACGAAGCCGACCCAGCACTCGGTTGCGGCTCTGCGCAACATCGGTATCCAGCCAGATGCGATCGTGCTGCGCTGCGACCGCGAGGTGCCCACCGCGATCAAGCGCAAGATCTCGCTGATGTGCGACGTCGACGAGGCCGCCGTGGTCGCCTGCCCCGACGCCCGCTCGATCTACGACATCCCGAAGACCGTGCACGGCGAGGGCCTGGACGCCTACGTCGTCCGCAAGCTGGACCTCGCGTTCCGCGACGTGGACTGGACGACCTGGGACGACCTGCTCGACCGCGTGCACAACCCCGACCACGAGATCACCCTCGCCCTGGTCGGCAAGTACATCGACCTGCCCGACGCCTATCTCTCGGTCATCGAGGCGCTGCGCGCCGGCGGCTTCGCCAACAAGGCCCGCGTGACGATCAAGTGGGTCACCTCGGACGACTGCAAGACCAAGGCCGGCGCCGCCCAGCAGCTCGGTGACGTCGACGGCATCTGCATCCCGGGTGGCTTCGGCGACCGCGGTGTGCTCGGCAAGGTCGGTGCCATCCGCTACGCCCGCGAGAACAAGATCCCGCTGCTTGGCCTGTGTCTGGGCCTCCAGTGCATCGTGATCGAGGCGGCCCGCAACCTCGCCGACATCTCCGACGCCAACTCCACCGAGTTCGACCCGGCCACCGGCCACCCGGTCATCTCCACCATGGCCGAGCAGCTCGACATCGTCGCCGGCGAGGGCGACATGGGCGGCACGATGCGCCTGGGCATGTACCCGGCCAAGCTGGCCGAGGGCTCGATCGTGCGCGAGGTGTACGACGGCAAGGAGTACGTCGAGGAGCGCCACCGGCACCGCTACGAGGTGAACAACGCCTACCGCGCGGAGCTGGAGAAGAAGGCGGGCATCCTGTTCTCCGGCACCTCGCCGGATGGCAAGCTCGTCGAGTACGTCGAGTACTCGCGCGAGGTCCATCCTTACCTGGTCGCCACCCAGGCGCACCCCGAGCTGCGCTCGCGTCCGACGCGTCCGCACCCGTTGTTCGCCGGCCTGGTGAAGGCGGCGGTCGAGCGGAAGATTTCCTAGCTGCACAACAGTTGTACGGTTGCCGGGGCGCGCGCATTCAAAAGGCGGGCGCCCCGGCCTCTTTGCGCAGGTGGAAGGTAGAGTGCATGACGATCAAGGACACCCCCGAGGCGTGGGAGATCCGGGCGACGGAAACCCCCTTCGTGGGCAACAAGACCTCCGTCCGCACGGACGAGGTGGTCATGCCCGACGGCTCGGTGGTCCGCCGCGACTACCAGGTCCACCCCGGCTCGGTCGCCGTCCTCGCCCTCGACGCCGAGGACCGGGTCCTGCTCATCAAGCAGTACCGCCACCCCGTGCGCCAGAAGCTGTGGGAGATCCCGGCCGGCCTGCTCGACGTGCCCGGCGAGAACCCGCTGCACGCCGCGCAGCGCGAGCTGTACGAGGAGGCGCACGTCAAGGCCGAGGACTGGCGGGTGCTGACCGACGTCTACACGACCGCCGGCGGCTGCGACGAAGCCGTGCGCGTCTTCCTGGCCCGCGAGCTGTCCGAGGCCGAGGGGGAGCGGTTCGAGGTGGAGGACGAGGAGGCCGACATGGAGCACGCGCGCGTGCCGGTCGATGACCTCGTCCGGGGCGTGCTCGCGGGCGAGGTGCACAACAACTGCCTCGTCGTGGGCTTGCTGTCCCTGGTCGCCGCTCGGAACGGGGACGGGCTCGACGCCCTGCGTCCGGCTCAGGCGCCCTGGCCCGCGCGGCCGTTCGAATCCTGAACCGGGCCCGGAACCCACACTCCGCCACTGATATGACCATCGGCTGATCCGATCGGGGGGAGTATCCCTCGTGCTGCGCCGCGCTCCGCCCGGAAGGTAGCAGAGCGTGAACTAGGCTCTGGAAACGCCCGAACCGGAGTCCCGGCGGGCCCCAGCGTACGGTGGGACGGGAGTGTGGCCCGTGACGGATCAGGCGGTGGACACAGACGGTGTGCGGCTGTCCGAAGACACTGCTGCGGAGACTCTCTTCCTGGGCCGCACAAGGGAGTTGAAGGAACTCCGCGCCGACATCGAGCGGGCCGGCCTGGACACCCTCTCCGGCCGCAAGGCCCCCCGCGCGCGCGTGCTCCTCATCGCGGGCAGGCCCGGCTCGGGGCGCACCGCGCTCGCCGAGGAACTCGTACGGCAGGTTGCGGACCGTTACCAGGACGGGGTGCTCCGGGCCCGACTCAGCGAGCCCGACGGTACGCCCGTGCCCACCGAGCGCACCGCCCGCGCCCTGCTGGCCGCGCTGGAGCTGCCGGCGCCGGCCGGAGCCGCCGAGGACGATCTCACGGCCGCGCTCCGCGAGGCCCTCACCGAGCGCCGGGTGCTCCTCCTGCTCGACGACGCGGCCACCGCGGAGCAGGTCGACGCCCTGCTGCCGGACACCCCGGAATGCCTGGTCGTCGCCGTCTCCGGGGGCCCGCTGACCGGGATCGCGGACGTCCGCCCCTGCACCGTGGGCGGCCTCGACACCAAGTCGGCGGTGGAACTGCTGTCCCGGCACACCGGGTCGGTCCGCATCACCGTCGACCCCCGCGCCGCCGAGGGCCTGGTCGAGGAGTGCCAGGGCCAACCCGCCGCGCTGAGGCTGGCCGGCGGCTGGCTCGCCGCCCGCCCCAAGGCGGCCGTCGCCGACCTCGCCAAGCATCTGCACACCGAGAGTGACGAGGGGACGACCCCGCTCAGCCGGGTCTTCCGGCTCGTCCACACCTCCCTGCCCGCCCCGGCCGCCCGGACCCTGCGGTTGCTCGCCCTCGCCCCGGCCGGCCTGGTCGACCCGCACACCGCCTCCGCGCTCGCGGGCTGCTCGGTGGACGGCGCCCGCACCACCCTGGACGACTTCGTTGCCCTCGGCCTGCTGCACGCGGTGGAGTCTCCGCTCCCGCAGTACGAGGTCCCGGGCTGTCTACAGCCCCTGCTGAAGGCTCTCACCGAGTCCCAGGACCGCCCCGCCGAGCTCCAGCTGGCCCGCGCCCGCATGCTGGAGCGGACCGTACGGCTGTTGCAGTCCTGCCGGGCCATCACCGAGACCGACAGTCCCGAGGCACGCGAGAAGCTCCAGGGCATGCCGCGCTCGCTGCGCTTCCCCAGCCCCAGGGCGGCCGCCGACTGGCTGACCTTCCGCAGGCCCGCCCTGCTCGCCTCCGCCCGCCTCGCGGTCGCCGACGGCGAGCTGGACACCCTCGCGCGCCGGCTGATGTCCCAGCTCGTGCGGGCGATGGTGGCCCACTTCGGCACCCGGGCCGCCGCGCCCGACCTGTACGGCATCCACCGCCTCGTCCTGGACGTGGCCGAGCGGCGCGCGCTGCCCCGGGAGCGGGCCGCCGCCCTGCTGAACCTCGCCGACCTGGACGCGCGGACCGGGCGCACCGAGGAGGCGCTGGCGCGCTACCGGGCCGCGCTGGACGCCGGACGGGAGGCGAACGACCCGTATGCGACCGGCCGCGCGATGGAATCCGTAGGCGGTGCCCATCTGGAGCTCGGGGACTACGACCGGGCCGCCGACTGGTTCGGCCGGGCCCTCGCCCAGCGCCTGGCCCGGGACGAGCGCGCGGACGCCGCCCGGCTGTACGGCCGTATCGCCGCCGCCCACACCTTCGCGGGCCAGTACGGCGAGGCGCAGCGCAGCTGGCGGGCCGCGCTCGCCGGGTACCGCAAGAACGGCGATGTGGCCGCCCAGGCACGGGCGTTGAGCGAGCTCGCCCGCGTCCAGGAGTACGCCGGCCGGCCCGAGGAGTCGCTGCGCACCTGCCAGGAAGCCGTCGAGTGGGCCCGCCGCGCCGAGGACGTACGCCTACAGGCCGCGCTCCAGTTGCGGCTCGCCGACACGCTGGAGCACCTCGGCGATCCGGCGGCTGCGGCACTGCACCGGGGCGCGGCCGGGCGGCTGCTGGGGGAGGAGCTTTCTCCAGAGGAACCGGAGGCGGAAGCGGAGCCGGAACAGCCCGATCATCCGGAACAAGACGCTAACGCCTGCGAAATCCGTAGTACATCCGCTGAAGGTTGATGCAATGAAAGGCTAGACAGCGGGAACACCTTCATTAGACTGGCTCTGCCGCGCCTTCTTCTGCGGTGTCTCCCGGTGTGCCTACGCATGCCTGGGTATGTCTTGTAATGCCCCCACATACTCTGAGCCAAGGACCGTGATCGACGTGAAGGTCGGCATCCCCCGCGAGGTCAAGAACAACGAGTTCCGGGTGGCCATCACCCCAGCCGGTGTGCACGAGCTGGTGCGCCACGGCCACCAGGTCGTCGTCGAGCTGGGGGCCGGCGTCGGCTCCTCGATCACGGACGACGAGTACGTCGCCGCCGGCGCGCGGATCCTTCCGACCGCCGACGAGGTGTGGGCCTCCGCCGACCTGCTGCTGAAGGTCAAGGAGCCCATCGCCGAGGAGTACCACCGCCTCCGCAAGGACCAGACGCTCTTCACCTACCTGCACCTGGCCGCCTCCAAGGAGTGCACGGACGCCCTCGTCGAGTCCGGCACCACCGCGATCGCATACGAGACGGTCGAGCTGCCCGGCCGCGCCCTCCCGCTGCTCGCGCCCATGTCCGAGGTCGCGGGCCGGCTCGCCCCGCAGGTCGGCGCCTACCACCTGATGGCCGCGAACGGCGGTCGCGGTGTGCTGCCCGGCGGTGTCCCGGGCGTGCCGGCCGGCCGGGCCGTCGTGATCGGCGGCGGGGTCTCCGGCTGGAACGCGGCGCAGATCGCCATCGGTATGGGCTTCCACGTGACCCTGCTCGACAAGGACATCAACAAGCTCAAGGAGGCCGACAAGATCTTCGGTACGAAGATCCAGACCGTCGTCTCCAACGCCTTCGAGCTGGAGAAGGCCTGCCTCGGTGCCGACCTGGTCATCGGCGCCGTCCTCATCCCGGGCGCCAAGGCCCCGAAGCTCGTCACCAACGAGCTTGTTTCGCGCATGAAGCCGGGAAGTGTCCTTGTCGACATCGCGATCGACCAGGGCGGCTGCTTCGAGGACTCCCGCGCCACCACCCACGCCGACCCGACCTTCAAGGTCCACGAGTCGGTCTTCTACTGCGTCGCCAACATGCCGGGCGCGGTGCCCAACACCTCCACCTACGCGCTCACCAACGCCACGCTGCCGTACATCGTCGAACTCGCCGACCACGGCTGGGCCCAGGCGCTGCGGCGCGACCCGGCACTCGCCAAGGGGCTCAACGCCCATGACGGCAAGGTGGTTTACCGCGAGGTCGCTCAGGCGCACGGCCTGGAGCACGTGGAGCTCGACGCGCTGCTCGGCTGAGCCCCCCGGCCCGCCGAGTCGCTAAGTCATCATCCGGTAAAAGGCGATTCGTCAACAGGGGTCGTCAACGCCGTACACCCGGCCGGACCTTGACCGACGAGGCCCGGCCGGATGTGTGTATGGTCACTTTGCGACTCTCGGTCAACTCGCCTCGAACGTAACCCTTGAACCGATTCGTACACCGGTGAAACCCACCGTGCGACGGCCGTACGCCCTTGACAGTGGGATGTTTCATTGCCGACACATCCTGCCGGGTACGGCGGATTGTGTTGCTGCGGACGCCCGACACGCCATAGAGTCGCCAACCGTCGGCATGGTGCCACGCTGACCTATCGATAAGTTTCCTGGTCACGTCCAAGGAGGTAAGACGACTTGTGAATGAGTCGACATTTTCTCCCGGGGGTGGTCAACCAGGAATGCCTGCACGGGCCCAGGGCCCCGCGGGGTTCGAGGCTGTCGGCTCCGTTGCTGTGCGCACCTTCGCAGCCCACCAGAGTCACCAGATCCCAGGGATGACTCGGACAGCACACAAGAGCATGGATGGCCATCACGTGAACGCCATGGCCGGCGACGGAAGTGGCGCGCCCCACAACCAATTCGCCGACTACGACGAACTGCCCGACGGGCACTTCTACGACCCCGACGCCGAGTACGAGCCCGATCCCGAGTACGCGGCCACGCTCGCGCCCGACGCTGCCCGCCAGCGCCGCGAGCGCATCGGCCCGACCGGGCGCCCGCTGCCGTACTTCCCGATCCCGGGTCCGCTGACCAGTCACGGCCCCGCGACGATCATCGCGATGTGCAACCAGAAGGGCGGCGTCGGCAAGACGACGTCGACCATCAACCTGGGTGCCGCCCTCGCGGAGTACGGACGTCGCGTGCTGCTCGTGGACTTCGACCCGCAGGGCGCGCTGTCGGTCGGTCTCGGTGTCAACCCGATGGAGCTCGACCTCACCGTCTACAACCTGCTCATGGAGCGGGGCATGGCGGCCGACGAGGTGCTCCTGAAGACGGCGGTCCCGAACATGGACCTGCTGCCGAGCAATATCGACTTGTCGGCGGCCGAGGTCCAGTTGGTCTCCGAGGTCGCGCGCGAGTCGACACTGCAGCGCGCCCTGAAGCCGCTCATGGCCGACTACGACTACATCGTGATCGACTGTCAGCCCTCGCTCGGCCTGCTCACGGTGAACGCCCTGACGGCCGCGCACAAGGTGATCGTGCCCCTGGAGTGCGAGTTCTTCGCCCTCCGCGGTGTCGCGCTGCTGACGGAGACCATCGAGAAGGTCCAGGAACGGCTCAACCCGGAGCTGGAGCTCGACGGGATCCTCGCCACGATGTACGACTCGCGCACCGTGCACAGCCGTGAGGTGCTCGCGCGGGTCGTCGAGGCGTTCGACGACCATGTCTACCACACGGTCATCGGGCGCACGGTCCGCTTCCCGGAGACCACGGTCGCCGGCGAACCGATCACCACGTACGCGTCCAACTCCGTCGGCGCCGCCGCCTACCGTCAGCTCGCCAGGGAGGTGCTCGCCCGGTGTCACGCCGAGTGAGTCTGCCGGGGGCCGACGAACTGTTCCGTACGACAGGGGGGATGGCGCTCCAGGCGTCCACTCCCCGGCGCCAGGCCAACGGCGAGGCCCGGGTGCCGGCTCCCGCGGGGGAGAGCGACGGGGCCGCGGCCTCGTCCTCCGAGGACGGACCGCAGTCCGTGCCCGCGCAGGGCGGCGACGGCGACGGCGCGGAGCACGTGGCGGCCGACGCGGAGCCCGCGGAAGCCGGCGAGTCCCGCAGCCGGGGCGCGGAGCGCTCCGGGCGTCGTCAGGGGGAGCAGGAAGGTTCTGCCCAGGCCTCCGCCGGAGCCCAGTCGCGCGGCGGCAAGCGAGGACGGGCCCCCTCGCGCCGCCCCAGCGGGCGGGAGCGGCACGACGAGAAGATCACGGTGTACGTGTCCGCCGAGGAGCTGATGGATCTGGAGCACGCGCGTCTGGTGCTCCGGGGCGAGCACGGACTCGCGGTCGACCGCGGACGGATCGTGCGCGAGGCCGTCGCCGTCGTCCTGGCCGACCTGGAGTCCCGCGGGGACGCGAGCATCCTCGTCCGGCGGCTGCGCGGGCGGTAGCGGTAGCCTGCGGGGGCTATGACCTCGAACGACGTTCCCGCCCCCGGCGCACCCGCCGGTCGTCGGCGCGCGCTGGGGAAAGGGGCGATGGCTCCGCCGGTTGAACCGGATGTGCCTGTGCCTGCGCCTGTGCCTGCGCCGCCTGCGGCGGAGAGCGAACCGGTGGCTGCGGTCGAGGCCCCGGCTGAGGCCGATGGGGCTCAGCCGGAAGAAGTCGACGACGGTGTCTTCAAGGTCCGGCTCGCCAACTTCGAGGGGCCCTTCGACCTGCTGCTCCAGCTGATCTCCCGGCACAAGCTGGACGTCACCGAGGTCGCCCTGTCCAAGGTGACCGACGAGTTCATGGCGCACATCAGGGCGATGGGACCGGACTGGGACCTCGACCAGACCACCGAGTTCCTGGTCGTCGCGGCCACCCTGCTGGACCTGAAGGCGGCCCGGCTGCTGCCCGCCGCCGAGGTGGAGGACGAGGCGGACCTGGCGCTCCTCGAGGCCCGGGACCTGCTCTTCGCACGGCTCCTCCAGTACCGCGCGTACAAGCAGATCGCCGACATCTTCAGCGGACGGCTCGACGACGAGGCCCGCCGCTACCCCCGTACCGTCGGACTCGAACCGCACCACGCCGAACTGCTGCCCGAGGTGGTCATCAGCATCGGCGCAGAGGGATTCGCGAAGCTCGCCGTCAAGGCGATGCAGCCCAAGCCCAAGCCCCAGGTGTACGTCGACCACATCCACGCGCCGCTGGTCAGCGTGCAGGAGCAGGCCGGGATCGTCGTCGCGCGGCTGAAGGAGCTCGGCGAGGCCAGTTTCCGGGTGCTGGTGGAGGACACCGTCGACACACTGACCGTCGTGGCGCGCTTCCTGGCGCTGCTGGAGCTGTACCGGGAGAAGGCCGTCGCTCTCGACCAGGAGACCGCACTGGGCGAGCTGCTGGTGCGCTGGACCGGTGGGGACGGGGACACCGAGCCCGTGGTGACCGACGAGTTCGACCGGCCGCCGGAGCTGCCCAAGGAGGAGGAGAAGGCGTGAGCGAGGAGACCACCGACGTACCGGCCGGCCTGCGCACGGTCGCCGACCTCGACCTCAAGCCGGCCCTGGAGGCCGTCCTCATGGTCGTGGACGAACCCGCGACCGTGGAACACCTGGCGAAGATCCTTCAGCGGCCCAAGCGGAAGATCGCGGACGCGCTGCGGGAGCTGGCCGACGAGTACACCGTGCAGGGGCGCGGCTTCGAGCTGCGGCTGATCGCGGGCGGCTGGCGCTTCTACAGCCGCCCCGAGTACGCGGCGGCCGTCGAGGGCTTCGTCCTGGACGGCCAGCAGGCCCGGCTCACGCAGGCCGCGCTGGAGACGCTGGCGGTCGTCGCCTACCGCCAGCCGGTCAGCCGCAGCCGGGTCTCGGCGGTCCGCGGAGTGAACTGCGACGGTGTGATGCGCACCCTCCTTCAGCGCGGTCTGGTCGCGGAGGCGGGAACGGAACCCGAAACAGGTGCGATCCTGTACACGACGACGAACTACTTCCTGGAACGGATGGGCCTGCGCGGTCTGGACGAGCTCCCGGAGCTCGCGCCCTTCCTCCCGGAGGCGGAGGCGATCGAGGCCGAGACCCAGGAAGCCGTACCGTCGTTCGATCCGGATGCTCCGGACGCGGACGACGGTGCCGGGACGTACATGCCTAATACGACGCCTAATACGACGACGGAAATTTGATGCGAAGCAGCGGTAGCGGCAAGAGCGGCGGGCGCGGTAACCCCCGCGGTGCCGGCAACAACAGGGACCAGAAGCAGGGGCAGGCGAAGGGCCAGGGCAGGGGGCAGGGTCAGGGCAGGGGTCAGGCACAGGGCCAGGGCCAGGCTCAGGGGCGTCCCAGCAAGCCCCGCCCCGAGGAGCGCCGCTACGACGTGGGCCCCAGCGCGTCTCATGAGGGACCGAAGGCGGGGCGCGGCGGCGCGGCGCGCGGCGGCGCCAAGGGCGGACCGAAGAAGCCCCAGCAGGGCGGCGGGCGCGGCCGTACCGCCCCGGCGACCTCGCGCGAGTACGAGACGCGGGCCGAGGAGCGCAACCGCGACCGGTACGCGAACAAGAAGGACGTCAAGCCGCCCAAGACCTTCCCGGGCGCCGAGCAGGAGGGCGAGCGGCTGCAGAAGGTGCTCGCGCGCGCGGGCTACGGCTCCCGGCGGGCCTGCGAGGAGCTGATCGAGCAGGCGCGGGTCGAGGTCAACGGCGAGATCGTCCTGGAGCAGGGCAAGCGGGTCGACCCGGAGCGGGACGAGGTCAAGGTCGACGGCCTGACCGTGGCGACGCAGTCGTACCAGTTCTTCTCGCTGAACAAGCCGGCCGGTGTCGTCTCGACGATGGAGGACACCGAGGGCCGGCAGTGCCTCGGCGACTACGTGACCAACCGCGAGACGCGGCTCTTCCACGTGGGGCGGCTCGACACCGAGACCGAGGGTGTCATCCTGCTCACCAACCACGGCGAGCTGGCGCACCGGCTGACCCATCCCAGGTACGGCGTGAAGAAGGTCTACCTCGCGCACATCGTGGGCCCGATCCCGCGCGACCTGGGCAAGCGGCTCAAGGACGGCATCCAGCTGGAGGACGGGTACGCGAAGGCGGACCACTTCCGGGTCGTCGAGCAGACCGGCAAGAACTACCTCGTCGAGGTCACCCTCCACGAGGGCCGCAAGCACATCGTGCGCCGCATGCTGGCCGAGGCCGGCTTCCCGGTCGACAAGCTGGTCCGTGTCGCCTTCGGCCCGATCACCCTGGGCGACCAGAAGTCGGGCTGGCTGCGGCGGCTGTCGAACACCGAGGTCGGGATGCTGATGAAGGAAGTCGACCTGTAGATCGCCCTTCACGGCGGCCGGTTCCGAAATCGACTCGGGACCGGCCGATTCGTTTGTGCCTTCCCACCGGTCTTGGCCGGTCGCCGTGCCCCGTGTGCCTAGGGGTTGCCGCAACACAGCCACCCCTTTTATAGTCGTACTGACTATTAAGGAGGTGGGTTTGCGTGGGCCAGGAAGAAACGGATTACGACAAGCACGCCTACGAACCCTTCGCCGTCACCGTCGACCTCGCCGTCCTCACCCTCGGCGCCGGCGGGCTGCACGTGCTGCTCGTCGAGCGCGGGCAGGAGCCGTACGCGGGCCGCTGGGCGCTGCCCGGCGGGTTCGTGCAGCCGGACGAGTCCGCGGAGACGGCCGCCCGGCGCGAACTCGCCGAGGAGACCGGCCTGTCGGACGTCTCCGGGCTGCACCTGGAGCAGTTGCGGACCTACAGCGAGCCCGACCGCGACCCCCGCATGCGGGTCGTGTCGGTCGCCTTCGCCGCGCTGCTGCCGGACCCTCCCGAGCCGCACGCGGGCAGCGACGCGGCGCGGGCGAGCTGGGTGTCGTACGACTCGGCCGGACCGCTCGCCTTCGACCACGACCGGATCCTGGCCGACGCGCACGAACGCGTCGGCGCCAAGCTGGAGTACACCTGCCTCGCCACCGCGTTCTGCCCGCCCGAATTCACGCTCGGCGAGTTGCAGCAGGTCTACGAGTCCGTCTGGGGCACCGAGCTCGACCGGCCCAACTTCCGGCGCAAAGTGCTCGCCACGCCCGGCTTCGTCGAACCGGTCCCGGGCGCTGCCCGGCTGACCGGCGGACGCGGCAAACCGGCCGCGCTGTACCGTGCGGGCCCGGCCACCACCCTGCACCCGCCCCTCCTCCGCCCGTCCCGGGAAGGACACCCCGTATGACCACCACCGTCCGGAAGCAAGCCGCCACCGGAGCGCTCACCGGTCTCGCCCTCGGGGACGCGCTGGGCTTCCCGACCGAGTTCAATGACGTCCCCTCGATCCTCGCCAAGTGCGGACCCTGGCGGGAGATGGCATTGCCGAGGCCGGCGATCGTCACCGACGACACGCAGATGACTCTGGCGCTGGGGCGGGGGCTGCGGACGGCGATGGACCGGGGAGTGCTCGCACCGGAGGGGATGGCCGACCCCGTACGGCAGGAGTTCATCGCCTGGAACCGGTCCCCGGAGAACGACCGCGCTCCGGGCAACACCTGCATCCGGGCCTGCCGACTGCTGGAGCGCACGGACCGGCCCTGGCAGGACGCCAGCCAGATCGGCTCCAAGGGCTGCGGCGCCAACATGCGCGTCGCTCCCATCGGACTGGTCCCCGGACTGAGCGACGAACAGCGCGCGGGCGCCGCCCAGTTGCAGTCCGCGCTCACCCACGGGCATCCGACGGCACTGGCCGCGTCCGACCTCACGGCGCACGCCGTACGCCTGCTCGCGCAGGGCGCCGAGCCCATGGCCCTCGTCGGGCTGCTGAGGTCGTACGCACTGGAGAACCGCAGCGGCTACCACCACCGCTGGCTCGGCGACCTGTGGACGCGCGGCCAGGACCCCACCCCCGAGCAGTTCATCGCCCGGGGCTGGGACGAGTGCCTGGAGATCCTCGACCGTCTCCAGGCCGCCGTGGGGAGCGTCTCGCCCGAGACCGACCCGTGTCTGGCCACCGGCGAGGGCTGGATCGCCGAAGAGGCCCTGGCGACCGGCCTGTTGTGCTTCCTGCTCTTCGTCGACGAGCCGGTGACCGCGCTGCGCCGTGCCGCCTGCACCTCCGGCGACTCGGACTCGATCGCCTGTCTGACGGGGGCCTTCGCGGGCGCCTACCTGGGCGCCGACGCCTGGCCGACGGACTGGGCCGACCGCATCGAGTACCGCGGCGAACTCCTCACCCTCGGGGCGCTCTGGGACGCTTGAGCGATGAGGAGGCCGACATCGAGCGGCCGCGCCGGCGGCAGGTGCATCGCGTGCGGCATGACCGGGAGCGTACGCGGCGGATCACGCCAGACGGATCGAGTCTCCCTCCACCGTGATCTTCTTCTCGGGCAGCGGTTTCGTCGCCGGAGGATGCGACACCGAGCCGTCCGCGATGGCGAACTTGCTGCCGTGGCAGGTGCAGTTGATGGTGCCGTCGGAGACGTTGGCCACCGGACACTGCTGATGGGTGCAGATGTTCGAGAAGGCCTTGAACTCGCCCTCCTTCGGCTGGGTGACGACGACCTTCTCGTCCGCGTAGATCTTGCCGCCGCCGACCGGGATGTCGGCCGTCTTCGCCAGTTCCTGACCGGGGGAGGCGGCGGACCCGGAATCGTTGTCGTCGTACTCGCCGCAGGCGGCGGTGAGCGCCGCCGCACCCGTCGCGAGAAGGATTGTGCGCCGCGTCGGACGGTCGGTCATGTCGTCACTCCGAAGGTGCGGAAGAACCAGAGGGCGGAAGTCAGCCAGATGAGGGTGAGAACGGTGAAGACCAGGCCACCGACGAGCGGCAGCAGCCAGCCGGGCAGTCGCTCCGAGCGGAGCAGCAGCATCTTGGCACTGAAGGCACCGAAGAAGAAGCAACCCAGGACAGAGTGCCACAAAACCCGTGCCCCATATGTCTGATAGCCCAGCGCGTACAGGCAGTGCACCGCGACCGGGACCGCCACCAGGAACGCCACGCGGCCCGACCAGCGGTGCAGCGTCGGTGACCAGCGGGGGCCCGGCAGCTTCCCGTACACCATCGCCGCCGAGACCACCTGGACGAGCGCGAAGCAGAACGCCGCCGTCGCCAGCCACGACTTCACCGCCCCCGTGCTGCTGAAACCGGCGAGGTTGAAGGCGGTCCCCGCCGGGTCGTGGACCTTCCCGTACACCCCCAGGGCGAGGGCCACTGCGCCGGCGGTCAGCGCCGGGACCAGATAGCGGGCGGGATGCGGGCGGCGGTGGTCGGGTTCGGGGGAGGGGAAGTCCTGGGTTGCGGCGTTCGGGTCGACGGTCATGAGCGCTCCCGGAGAGGTCAGCCGACGGGATCAAACGGGATCAAGGGGTGACGGGGTGGGCCGTGAGCTGCTGTCCGTCGACCGTCACCGCGCCGGTCTCCGGGTCGATCCGGGGTGCTGCCGAGGGCTCGGCGTCGCGGGTGAATATGCCGACCTGGCTGCCGTTCGGCAGGACGATCCAGCCGCCGTCGATCTTCGCGCCGCGCACCGTCGCCGTCGCCCGGTACAGGCCGGACGGCTTCTTCGCCCGGTCGGCGGTGAAGGCGTGGTGGCCGCCGTCGATGTCGACGGTGCCGCTGATCCGCTTGCCCTCCTCGAGCGTGCCGTTCAACTCGGCCCCGTGCCTGCCGGTGAGCCTCATCGTCCCGTCGTCCTCGACGTCGCCCCTCAGCCAGGACTCCTGGGTGCGGCCGTCGCAGTAGTACGCGATCGCCTTGCCGTCGCGCAGCGTCACGGCTACGGCGGCGGAGTCGTCGTCGGTACGGCCCGCGTAGTCGGCGTGGGGCAGGGGCGCCGTCGTCGGTGCGGGGGACGGGGTGGTCTTCGTGGGAGCCGGACTCGGCGACGCCTTGGCGCCGGGCGACTCGCTCACGTAGGACGACGAGGTCTTCTCCCCCGTCGTCGCGTTGAGCGACAGCATGAACAGGCCGAACAGCAGTCCCGCGAGAAGGGTGAACAGTGGTCCGGAACGCTTCATGACGGCCTCCCCCGAGGCGGGTGTCCTGCCATCAGAGCGGACCCGCGGCCCGGCGTCCAGAGGCGTACGGGAGCGTTCGCGCCGTGCGGCCCGACGCGTGCCCCGTCTCAGCGGGCGGGCGCCGGGCACCGGCCCGACAGGGGCTGACTAGGCTGGATGACCGAGAGCCGATACGCACACCAGCGAGGAGTACGCCGTGGCGGTACGAGCGGTCCGGGGCGCCGTCCAACTCGAGCAGGACGAAGCCGGCCACATGGACGAGCAGGTCGGAGCCCTGCTCACGGCCATCCTGGAGCGGAACGACCTCACCCCGGACGACCTGATCAGCATCTGGTTCACGGCCACGCCCGATCTGCACAGCGACTTCCCGGCCGCAGCGGCCCGCAAGCTCGGCATCGTGGACGTCCCGCTGATCTGTGCCCAGGAACTGGACATCGCCGGCGCCATGCCCCGCGTCGTCCGGGTCCTCGCCCACATCGAGTCCGACCGCTCCCGCGCCGACATCGCGCACGTCTACCTCGGCGCCGCGGCGGCCCTGCGCAAGGACATCGCCCAGTGAGGACCGCGCTCGTCATCGGCACCGGCCTCATCGGTACGTCCGCCGGCCTGGCCCTGACCCAGCGGGGCGTCGTCGTCCACCTCGCCGACCACGACCACGAGCAGGCCCGTACGGCGGCCGCGCTCGGTGCCGGCATCGACGAGGCGCCCGAGGGGCCCGTCGACCTCGCGATCGTCGCCGCCCCGCCCGCCCATGTGGCCGCGGTGCTCGCCGACGCCATGCGCCGGGGCGTGGCCCGCGGCTACCTCGACGTGGCCAGCGTCAAGGGCGGCCCGCGCCGCGAACTGGAGGCGCTGGGACTCGACCTCTCCTCCTATATCGGCACGCACCCCATGTCGGGCCGCGAGAGGTCCGGCCCGCTGGCCGCTACCGCCGACCTCTTCGAGGGCCGCCCCTGGGTGCTGACCCCGACCCGGGACACCGACACCGAGGTGCTGAACCTCGCCCTGGAACTGGTCTCGCACTGCCGTGCCGTGCCGGTGGTGATGGACGCCGACGCCCATGACCGCGCCGTCGCCCTGGTCTCCCACATGCCCCACCTGGTCTCCAGCATGGTCGCCGCGCGCCTGGAGCACGCCGAGGAGGCCGCCGTACGGCTGTGCGGGCAGGGCATCCGCGATGTGACCCGGATCGCCGCCTCCGACCCCGGGATGTGGATCGACATCCTCTCCGCGAACCCGGGGCCGGTCGCCGACCTCCTCGCGGACGTCTCCGCCGACCTCGACGAGACGGTCCGCGCGCTGCGCGCCCTCCAGTCCTCCGACGAGGCCAAGCGCGGCGAGGGCACCATCGGCATCCAGGACGTCCTGCGCCGGGGCAACGCGGGCCAGGTCCGGGTCCCGGGCAAGCACGGATCCGCTCCGCGGGACTACGAGACCGTGGCTGTCCTCATCAACGACCAGCCGGGCCAGCTGGCCCGCATCTTCGCCGACGCGGGCCGGGCCGGCATCAACATCGAGGACGTCCGCATCGAGCACGCGACCGGGCAGCAGGCGGGCCTGGTGCAGCTGATGGTGGAGCCGCAGACGGCGCCCGTGCTGAGCGCGGCGCTGCGGGAGCGGGGCTGGTCGATCCGGCAGTGATCCTCCCGATCATCCGCCTGTAAGAGCGGTGCCGGGGAGCCAGTAACCTTGTGCGGGGCACGAGCGCGCCCCGCACACCCCGCCACACCGCACCAGGAAGGTGTCCACCCGTGGAAAACGGCGCCGCCCGGACCGCCCCGGCAGTGATTGTCGCCATCGACGGCCCCTCCGGCACGGGCAAGTCGAGCACGTCGAAGGCCGTGGCCGGGCAGCTGGGTCTGAGCTACCTGGACACCGGCGCCCAGTACCGGGCGATCACCTGGTGGATGGTGAACAACGGCATCGACACCGACGACCCGTCGGCCATCGCCGCCGTCGCCGGCAAGCCCGACATCGTCTCCGGCACCGACCCGGCGAACCCGACGATCACGGTGGACGGCACCGACGTGGCCGGTCCGATCCGCACCCAGGAGGTCACCGCCAAGGTCAGCGCGGTCAGCGCGGTGCCCGAGGTGCGGGCCCGGATCACCGAGCTCCAGCGCTCGCTGGCGTCCTCCGCCGAGCACGGGATCGTGGTCGAGGGCCGTGACATCGGTACGACCGTGCTGCCCGACGCCGACCTGAAGGTCTTCCTCACCGCCTCCCCGGAGGCACGCGCCGCCCGCCGCAGCGGTGAGCTGAAGGGCGCCGACGTCCACACCACCCGCGAGGCCCTGATCAAGCGGGACGCGGCCGACTCCAGCCGCAAGACCTCGCCGCTCGCCAAGGCGGACGACGCCGTCGAGGTGGACACCACCGAGCTGACGCTCGCGCAGGTCATCGAGTGCGTGGTCACCCTCGTCGAGGAGAAGCGGGCCGCGAAGTGACCGGACTGCCTTCGGCGCGGGGTGCCGAGGTCGGGCGGCGCATCGGCGTCGGCCTGATGTACGGCCTGTTCAAGCCGCGCGTGCTCGGCGCCTGGAAGGTCCCGGTCACCGGCCCGGCGATCTTCGCCGTCAACCACTCCCACAACATCGACGGCCCCATGGTCATGGGCGTGGCGCCCCGGCCGACGCACTTCCTGGTCAAGAAGGAAGCGTTCATCGGGCCGCTCGATCCCTTCCTGCTCGGCATCGGGCAGGTGAAGGTGGACCGCGACACCACCGACCGCACAGCGATCGGCCGGGCGCTGGGTGTGCTGGAGAACGGCGGCGTCCTCGGGATCTTCCCCGAGGGCACCCGGGGCGAGGGCGACTTCGCCGCGCTGCGGGCCGGGCTCGCGTACTTCGCCGTACGCAGCGGTGCCCCGATCGTCCCGATCGCCGTACTGGGAAGTTCCGACAAGCCCGGCCGGTTGATAAAGGGGCTGCCCCCGCTGCGCAGCCGCGTCGACGTCGTCTTCGGCGACCCCTTCGAGGCGGGCGACGGCAGCGGACGGCGCACCCGCAAGGCGCTGGACGAGGCGACCGAACGCATCCAGAAGCAGCTCACCGCGCACCTGGAAAACGCCAGGCGGCTGACCGGCCGGCTGGGCGACACTGAGTAGTGGACCAACCCGGCGAAACCGGGTTGGTCCACCGATCACCACGATGAACGAGGTACGGACTTCATGAACGACCAGATCCACTCCGACGGCTCGGGCGAGGAGCACGAGCACGGAGCACTTGGCGATGCCGAGTTCGCGGAGTTCATGGAGCTCGCCGAGGTAGAGGGCTTCGACCCCGAGGACGTCGAGGGCGCCATCGAGGAGGCCGGTCACGGACCGTTGCCCGTCCTCGCCGTCGTCGGCCGTCCGAATGTCGGCAAGTCGACGCTCGTGAACCGCATCATCGGCCGCCGCGAGGCCGTCGTCGAGGACAAGCCCGGCGTCACCCGCGACCGCGTCACCTACGAGGCCGAGTGGGCGGGCCGCCGCTTCAAGGTCGTCGACACCGGCGGCTGGGAGCAGGACGTCCTCGGCATCGACGCCTCCGTGGCCGCGCAGGCCGAGTACGCGATCGAGGCCGCCGACGCCGTCGTGTTCGTCGTCGACGCCAAGGTCGGCGCGACCGACACCGACGAGGCGGTCGTACGACTGCTGCGCAAGGCCGGAAAGCCCGTGGTCCTGGCCGCCAACAAGGTCGATGGCCAAAGCGGCGAGGCGGACGCGGCCTACCTGTGGTCCCTGGGCCTGGGCGAGCCGCACCCCGTCTCCGCGCTGCACGGCCGCGGCACCGGCGACATGCTGGACGCCGTCCTGGAGGCGCTGCCTCAGGCGCCCGAGCAGTCCTTCGGCACCGCCGTCGGCGGCCCGCGCCGTATCGCGCTGATCGGCCGCCCGAACGTCGGCAAGTCCTCGCTGCTGAACAAGGTGGCGGGCGAGGAGCGCGTGGTCGTCAACGAAGTGGCGGGCACCACGCGCGACCCGGTCGACGAACTGATCGAACTGGGCGGCGTGACCTGGAAGTTCGTCGACACGGCGGGCATCCGCAAGCGCGTCCACCTCCAGCAGGGCGCCGACTACTACGCCTCGCTGCGCACGGCGGCCGCCGTCGAGAAGGCGGAGGTGGCGGTCATCCTGATCGACGCCTCCGAGTCCATCTCGGTCCAGGACCAGCGCATCGTCACCATGGCCGTGGACGCGGGCCGTGCGATCGTCCTCGCCATCAACAAGTGGGACAGCCTCGACGAGGAGCGCCGCTACTACCTGGAGCGGGAGATCGAGACCGAGCTCCTCCAGGTCGCCTGGGCGCCGCGGGTGAACATCTCGGCGCGCACCGGACGCCACATGGAGAAGCTGGTCCCGGCGATCGAGACGGCCCTGGCCGGCTGGGAGACCCGCGTCCCGACGGGCCGGCTGAACGCCTTCCTCGGCGAACTCGTCGCCGCCCACCCGCACCCGGTCCGCGGCGGCAAGCAGCCGCGCATCCTGTTCGGCACCCAGGCCGGCACCAAGCCCCCGCGGTTCGTGCTCTTCGCCTCCGGCTTCATCGAGGCGGGCTACCGGCGCTTCATCGAGCGCCGCCTGCGCGAGGAGTTCGCCTTCGAAGGGACGCCGATCCACATCTCGGTGCGGGTGCGCGAGAAGCGCGGCAGGAAGAAGTGACGCACGCATGAGGAAGGGCGGCCCCCACCGGGGCCGCCCTTCCTCATGTCTCAGATGCCTCTGCGTGGGCCGGGCGGCAGCGCCGCCGGCACGTGGTGCATCCCCGTGCTGTGCTGTTGCTGCCCGATCTGCCCCACGCGCTGCCACTGCGAATGCTGGCGGGCGCTGTAGGCCCCCGCGCTGTAGGCGCTGTACGAGTTGCTGAACGAGCCCGTGGCGTGCGGGATGTTCCCGAAGGCGGTGAAGCCCAGGTCCTCCTCGCCGCTGCGGTCACCCGGCAGCGAGCGGAAGGACTTGACGTACTCGGCGTAGAGCGCGTCGTAGATCGGCGTGGCCGATGGTCCGCCCAGAGGATCCTGAGCCATTCGCGCGGACGGCAGCGGCTGGAACTGGCGGCGGGGAACGTCGTAGGTGTGCACGTATGTCCAAACGACCCCGCACTTGAAGAGATGCGGTTGCGCTCAGGGGCCCGCAGTACCCGCACTCCCCGGATTCAATACGCTCACGTCCCCGCCAGAGGCATCGCCGCCGCGACCAGCTTCCCGTTCGCCGCCGCCTTGTCCAGCGCGTCCCGCAGCAGATCCTCTCGGGGCTGCCGCCCGATGGACCCCACCGGCGCGGCGAACACCAGCACCTGCTGGTGCTTGTTGGCCGTGGCCCGCCAGCTCTCGGTCACCTGCAACGGCTGATGCGCCTGCCACCACGCCATCGGCTGCCCGCCGTTCGCCGAAGGCTGAAGCACCGCGTGCAGCTGTCCCGCGGCCAGCAGCACCGACCACCCGTGCAGCACGGACGGCGCGGACTCGATCGCCGTCACCGGCATGAACCCCTGCTCGATCAGCAGCGGCAGGAAGTCGTCACCGGCCCCGGTCGCACCGGGCCGCACGATCGGCGCGGTCGGCTCGACGACCAGCGCGGGGTGCAACTCCCCGGCGAGCAGGACGAGTCCGCTGGTCACGCCGAGCACGGCCTGCTCGGGTGCGATCTTGTCGGGCTCCAGGTCGACGGTGTCGCCGGTGATGGACTTCACCGCGCCCTGGAGCTGCTCCTCGGTGACCTGGACGACCTGCGAGGGCAGGCAGCTGGCGTGGGCGAAGGCGAGAACGGCGGTCTCGTCACCGATGAACAGGACCGTGCTGGTGCGTTCCTGTTCGGAGTCCCCCTGGGTGCGGCAGGACGTGCAGTCGTAACTGCCGGGGGCGTTCTCTCCGGCGAGCAGCCGGTCGGCTTCTTCGTCGCCGATCTCGGCGCGTACCTCGTCGCTGACGTCGAGCATGCGCGGCACGGGTGGCTCCCTCGGGATGTGGTGCGTGGCGGGACCGGGTGGCTCCCGGCCCGTGAACCGGGCGGGTCCCGGGCTCATGAAGGAGACAACGGGCGATCTGTGGAGGGGGTCACGCCCCAGGGCGAAGGGAATCGAACCATCCCCAGCGCAGGGGCACACTTGGTACGGAATCCGGAACTCACCGTCAAATCCCTGGAAATACAAGGAAGTTGGATCGGTGGGGTGGGTTACGGATCACCGAGGCGGCTGGTCGACAAATCCGGAAATCGGCGAATGAAGTGGGTGGCCGAAATTCACCGACGTCCGAATGCGCCGAGTGCGGGGCCCCGTCCGGTCCGCCGACCGGGTGGGGCCCCGGGCGCACCGGACGCGCCGGTGCGGGTGTCCGGGATGCGCCGCTTAGCGTGGGCCGATGCACCCCAAGCCGATCAAGCTCGCCCTGGCCACGGCCCTGCTCTTCGCCGCCCTCGCCCCAGGCGTGGCGCACGCGGCAGCGCCGCCCCCGGCTCCCGGACCGCCCCTGAAGCACGCCTCCTACGAGTGCGCCAAGGACCAGTGGCCCTGGGGCTGCCTCGCGGAGTGCGAGAGCGGCGGGCGCTGGAACATCAACACCGGAAACGGCTTCTACGGAGGGCTCCAGTTCGGGCAGCCCACCTGGAAGGCGTTCGGCGGGCTGAAGTACGCCCCGCGCGCGGACCTCGCCACCCGCGAGGAGCAGATCGCCGTCGCTCAGGAGGTGCTGGCCGCGCAGGGCTGGGAGGCCTGGCCCGTCTGCGCCGGGCGGTACGGGCTCAAGGGCCGTATGCACACGGTGAAACCCGGCGACACGCTCTCCTCGATCGCCCGCAAGTACGGCGTCAGGGGTGGCTGGTCGGCGCTGTACCAGGCCAACAAGAAGACGATCGGCCACTCTCCGGACCGGCTGAACGTGGGCACACTGGTGGTCATCCCGAAGGGCTCGTCCCGGGCCTGGGCCGTCTTCGGTCCGCCGCTGTCCCCCGCGCCGGCCGCTCCAGCTCCGCCGCCTCTCCGCTGAACACGACCGCGCCCCGGCGCAGTTCGTACACCAGCGCCGTCCGGCCGTGCGGCACGGGCGGCAGCCGCTGTTCGGCGACCACCACGCACGCGTCGAGCGAGCCCAGCAGTTCGTACGTGCGGGCCGCGACCGTGGGCGACATGCCCTGCGCGGGCTCGTCGACGAGCACCACGCGCGCGCGTGCCAGCAGGGCGCGGGACAGGGCGAGCATGCGCTGCTCGCCGCCGGAGAGGGTGCCGGCGCGGCGTGCGAGCAAGGGCTTCAGCTGCGGGTAGGCGTCCAGGGCGAGGTCGGGGGCCGGCGCCGCGAGGTCGAGGTTCTCGCGCACGGTGAGGGAGCCGAACACCGCCTGCCGCTCGGGCACCAGGCACAGCCCGCGGCGGGCCCGCTCGAACGCGGGCACGCGGGTCACGTCAGTGCCGTCCCACAGCACCGCGCCGCCGGACAGCGGCACGATTCCGGCCAGCGCGCGCAGGACGGTCGTACGGCCGGAGCCGTTGCGGCCCAGCAGGACGGTGAGGCCGGGGCCGGGCGCGGCGAGGGTGATGGCGTGCAGGGCTTCCAGGGGGCCGTAACGCACGCGCGCGTGGCGCAGTTCCAGGACGACGGTCATGCCGGGGCCTCCTGGGCGCCGAGGGCGTCGAGCACGCGGTCGGGCGGGCCGGAGGCGACGATGCGGCCCGCCGCCATGACGTGCACGACGTCGGCGAGGTCGGCGACCAGATCCAGGTCGTGCTCGACGACGAGCAGGGCGGTGCCGTCGGCGGCCAGGGCCTTCAGCAACCGGGTCAGCGCGGTCACCTCGGCGGTGTCCAGGCCGGCGGCGGGCTCGTCGAGCAGCAGCACGCGCGGGCCGCCCGCCAGGGCCCGGGCCAGCTCGACACGGCGCAGCGTGCCGGTGGGCAGGTCGGCGGCGGGCAGTGCGCGCACCGGCCCGTCGAGCCCGAGCAGCATCAGCGCCCGCTCCACGGCGCCCGGATCGGCGACGCGCCCCTGCTCGGCCCCGACCCGGACGTTCTCGGCCACGGTCAGCGAGGGAAAGACGGCCAGTTGCTGGAAGGTGCGGGCGATGCCGAGCCGGGTGCGGGCGTGGGCGGCAAGCCGCGTGATGTCCCGCCCGCCGAAGAGGACTTGCCCGTGCGAGGGCCGGTGCGTCCCGGCGAGGCAGTGGAACAGGGTGCTCTTCCCGGCCCCGTTGGGACCCACGATCGCGGTGACCTGCCCCGGCGGGACGTCCAGGTCGACGCCGTCGAGGGCGGTGAAGCCGTCGTAGCGGGCGTGGAGGTGGCGGGCGGTGAGGAGGGGGGAGTCCGAGGGTGGGGGTGTGTGCGGGGGCGCGGTGCCCCTGGGCGGCGGTGTCACGGCGGCATTCGTGGGTGTGGGCGGCCCCTTCGGGGGCGTCACGGCGGCGGGGGAGCGGCCGGTCGGCGACCGCCGTCCGTCGATGCCCGCCGGGTCCGGTACGGCGGCTGCCGCCGGGCCGGGGGTGTGCCGCGACTCGGGTGTCTCGCTCCGCGGCCGGAGCGGGGGGCTGCTTTCGCCTGCCGCCGGGTCCGCGGCTCGGTGCGGGGTGCCGCGGGCGGCCGGGGGCTGGGCTGCTGTCGGGGGAGGTGGGTTGGGGGTTGGTTGTGCGGGTGTCTCTTCTGGTGGGCTGTCGGTCGGGCGGGGTGTCTTGGTTGTCGTCGGGGAAGGTGTGTCGGGAGTTGGCTGTCCAGGCGTCTGGCCCGGTGGGCCGTCAGCCCGGCGGGGTGTCTCGGTTGTCGTCCGGGGAGGTGTGTCGTGCCGCTCCTGCGTGTCGTCGGCCGGGCGGCGGGTGGTGGGCGGAGGGGGAGCCGGCTCCCGTGGCGTCCCCTCGCCCCCGCGGCCCGCCGCGCCGGCGCTCGTTCCGGCCCGCCGGACCGCCGTCGCGCCCGCCAGGGCTGCCCTGCGGGGCGGCCCCGCCTCGGCCGGACGCAACGCTCTCCGCACGCGCGCACCGAGCGGCGTCAGCCTCGTTCTCCGGTGCGGTCGTAGTCGTTCCACCGCCGTCCGCAGTGCCTCGTACGGCCCTCCGGGAAAACGTCCCACGAGCACCGCCAGCACCCCGATCAGCGCCGCCGCCACCCCGCCCCGCGCGCCCGCGTCGAGCCCGACCAGCAGGGCCGCGGCGGCCAGTGCGCCCAGGGTGCTGTCGGCGCCCAGGACCACGACCGCGGCGAACCACAGCAGCCCGCGGACGGGGTCGTAGGCCCCGGGGTCGAAGGCTCGCAGCCCCATGCCGAGCATTCCGCCGCCCAGCGCGGCCAGCGCGGCGCCCGAGACGAAGGCGAGGAGCTTCAGGGACGGGACCCGGACGCCCGCCGCCGACGCCCCCGCCTCGTGGTCCCGCATGGCCGCGAGCGCCCGGCCCGTGCGGCCCCTGCGCAGGGCGTGCGTCGCCATCAGCGCGGCCGCCAGCAGGACCAACTCCAGGACGTAGTACGCGCGGTCCCCGCCGAAGCCCGCCGGACGCCCCAGCGACAGCCCGGAGACGGCGTACGGCTGGGCGAAGACGAAGCGGCTCACCCCGACGCCCACCGCGAAGGTCGCGAGCGCGAGGGCCAGGCCCCGGCGGCTGATCGCCGGCCAGCCCGTCAACAGCCCCAACGGAGCGACCAGGAGGACCGCCACGGCCAGCGCGGCCAGTTCGGGGAGACGGGGCAGTCCGGGGAAGCGCCCGGCCGCCAGCAGGGCCGTGAAGAGCGCGCCCAGGCCCGCGTACGCCGCCTGCCCCAGCGAGATCTGGCCGCCCCGGCCGGTGACCACCACCAGGGACAGCAGCACCACGCCCAGCGCCGGTACCTGGACCGAGGTGTGCAGGTCCGAGCCCGCGAAGCCGAGCGGCAGCAGGAACAGCACGGCGGCCACGATCCGGGCGCCGGGCGGGGTCGGCACGCGCGCGGTTGCGGTGCGCGGCAGGGCGTCGCGCGTGCCGATGCCGGGCAGGACGAGGGCGGCGACCAACAGGGCCACGACGAAGAGGTTCGCGCCGGCGGCCCGCAGCAACGGCTCGCCCCAGCCCGACGGATGCAGCCGCGTCAGCTGACTCTGCGCCACCCCGATGCCCAGCGCCACCACGACCGCCACCGGCAGGCTCCGCATCCGCGCGGCCACCGCGACCGCCACCACCTCCATGACGAGCAGCGGCAGGCCGTACGGGTCCAGGCGCACGTACGGCGCGAGCAGTACGCCCGTCAGACCCGCCGTGAACGAGCCGAACGCCCAGCCCGCCGCGGCCACCCGGTCCGCGTCGATCCCGCCGAGCACGGCCAGCTGCCGGTCGTCGACCACGGCCCGCACCTCCCGTCCGAAACGCGTCCACCGGATCACGGCACCGACCCCGGCGGCCACCACGACCACCACCGCCAGCTGCCCCCACGGATCCGCCGACACCAGCTCCGGCACGTCGTCCCGCGCCCCCTGCCCCCACACCAGCGCGGCCCCGCCCACCAGCAGCACGAACACACCGATGGACGCGACCAGCGTCTGCGCGGGGTCGCTGCCCAGGACCGACAACGGCCGGAAGACGAACCGTTCCAGCGCCATGCCCAGCCCTGGCGCGAGGACCAGCAGCGTCACCGCCGCCCCCGCCCACAACGGCCACCCCCACTCGACCACGCACTGCCGCAGCACGTACGCGCACACCATCGCGATCGCCCCGTGCGCGAAGTTGAGCACCCCGGTCGCGCGGTACGTCACGATCAGGCCGATCCCGGTGAGCGCGGCGGCACTGCCGACGGACAGACCGGCGAGCGTGAGGTCGTACGTGAGGGAGGACATCGGCGCGGACCTCAGTCGGTTTCCTCGGCGGGCTCACAGATCGGGCAGGGCCCCAGTTCGCCGCTCGCCACCAGCTTGGAGTCCACCGGCACGGCCTCCGCCTTCCCCGCGACCAGCGGACAGTCCGCGCGGTGCCACAGGGTGCCGCCCGGGACCATCAGGAGCTCCTCGCTGACGGCCAGGGGCGCGGACGTCGACTGCCCGGACTCCTCCTCGGCGTCGGCGGGCTCCGCGGCCACCAGAAGGTCGTACAGCTCCTCCACGCGCGCGGCGGCGAGCGCGCCTCGCCCGTGGGTGAGGAGCACCGCACCGGCGATGATCAGCGCGGCGCCGGGGACCGTGCAGGACGCGAGGTAGGGCAGCTGCCGCTCGGCGTAACGCTCGCCCGAGATGCCGTACCAGCCGATGACGCACAGCGCCGCGCCCGCGGCGAGCGCGGCCCAGCCGGCCCACAGGACGGGGTGCACGGTCCGCAGTCGGCCTGTCCGCATCGCTGGCTCCCACACGTCGTAAGTCTGTGCATACGCCTGTCCATGTCAGCCAATCGCTTGCACTATGCCCCCTGTGAGCTGACCCTGAAAGCACCGGGCGGACATGGCCCGGACCGACACCCGGTGGTGAGCCAGATGGTTCTCGGGAGCGACCTCAGGCGGGGGAACGCACGGCGGGGACGGGCCCCGAGGCGGACGGCGGTCGTGGCCGCCCTGGCCCTCTTCCTCGCCCCGGCCCTCGTGGCATGCGGCGACGACAGCGGCGGCGGCAGCGACAGCACGCCCCCGACCCCCTCCGTGGAACAGACCACGAGCGCACCGGCGTCGACCGCGCCCGCCGACCCGGCGGCGGCCGAGCAGGAGATCAAGGCGAACTGGCAGAAGTTCTTCGACCCGAAGACCTCCACGAAGGACAAGCAGGCCGTCCTCGAGAACGGCGATCTGATGGGTCCGGTGCTCAAGGCCTTCAGCGGTGACGAGCGCGGCGGGCAGGTCCAGGCCGAGGTCACCGAGATCGAGTTCACGAAGCCGACCGAGGCGACCGTGACGTACACGCTGCTCCTGAACGGGGCCACCGCTCTCCCGGACGCCTCCGGGACGGCCGTCGAGGAGGACGGCACCTGGAAGGTCTCGGTCAGCACGCTGTGCGCGCTGGTCAAGCTGAGCGGCTATGCGTCGCAGTCGCCGGCCGCGGGTTGCTGAGGCCGTCGCGGCGGTGCTGCTGCTCGCCCTGAGCACCGCCTGCGGCAGCCGCCTGCCGGAGAGCGACTTCGAGAGCCGTTCCAGCGCGCCCGAGACACGCGGCGGCGCCCCGATCCGCGTCGGCATCATCACCAGCGCCACCAGCCCGGTCGGCGGCAACGCCTTCACCGGCCCGCGCGACGGCGCCAAGGCCTACTTCGACCGCCTCAACGCGCGCGGGGGCATCGACGGCCGCCCGGTCGAGGTGCGCCTGTGCGACGACGGCGGCAGCGGCGTCGGCAACAACACCTGCGTGCACAAGCTGATCGACGAGGACAAGATCGTCGCCCTGGTCGCCACCACCGCCCTCGACTACGCGGGCGCCTCCCGCGTCGCACGCGCGCGCGTGCCCGACATCGGCGGCCAGCCCATCGGCGCCGCCTACGACACCTACCCGCACCTCTACGGCATCTACGGCAGCCTCGCGCCCCGCGGCGGCACGACCGGCTGGGGCGGCAAGCAGTACGGCGGCACGGAGGTCTACCGCTACTTCAAGCGCGAGCACGGCGCCCGTACGGCCGCCGTCGTCTCCTACAACCAGGCCGCGTCCGCCGCCTACGCCTCGCTCGTGGAGCGGGGGCTGAAGGCCGAGGGCTACCAGGTGGTCACCGAGCAGGTCGACTTCGCGCTGCCCAACTTCCGTGCCGTGGCGGCCGACCTCAAGGAGCAGGGCGCCGACCTCGTCTTCGACGCCATCGACAGCCATGGCAACGCGCGGTTGTGCGAGGCGATGGACGACGTCGGCGCCGAGGTCACCGCCAAGGTCACGAACGTACAGAACTGGACGTCCACCGTCCCCGAGGACTACCAGGACGCCCCGCGCTGCCGCAACGCCCTGTGGGCGACGGGCTCCAGCCGCAACTACGAGGACACCGGCCACGCGGCCGTACGGGAGTTCCGGGACGCCACCAAGGGCCTGAAGACGCACTCCCAGTGGCAGTTGGAGGGCTGGGCCGCCGCGAGGTGGTTCACGGACGCGGCGAAGTCCTGTGCGCGGGCGGAGACGGGCATCACGCGCGCGTGCGTCGACGGCTTCATGAACCGCGGCGAGGGATACACCGCCGGCGGTCTGCTGGTCCCCGTCGCTTTCGAACGGCTGCCGGAACCGCCGAAGCACCGCAGGTCCTGTCTGTCCGTGGCCCGTTGGCAGGACGGTCGGGGATGGGTCTCCCAAGGGGACATGAACAGCACCTGCTTCGACGTTCCGCAGCTGTCGTATCAGCCGTGACAGAGCTGCCGTATCGGCCATGACATGCGGACAGCTGCTGTTCGCGATCGCTGGCAGACTCGGCCCCATGTTGGAGACCTCGGCACGACTGCTGCGCCTGCTCTCGCTGCTCCAGGCCCACCGCGACTGGTCCGGCGCCGACCTGGCCGACCTCCCCCACCCTCGCGCCGGGACGTGGAACGGCTGCGCGAGCTCGGCTATCCCGTCAACGCCAGTCCCGGCACCGGCGGCGGCTACCAGCTGGGCGCGGGCGCCGAGCTGCCGTCGCTGCTCCTGGACGACGACGAGGCCGTCGCCGTGGCCGTCGGGCTGCGCACGGCCGCCGGGCAGGGCATCGAGGGCATCGGCGAGACCTCCGTACGGGCCCTGGCCAAGCTGGAGCAGGTCCTGCCGAGCCGGCTGCGCCGCCGGGTGAGCGCCCTGAACGCCTTCACCGTGCCGATGCTGCGCGGCCCGCAGCCCTCCGCCATCGACCCGGCCGTCCTCACCGAGCTCGCCAACCTCTGCCGGGACGCCGAGCGTCTGCGCTTCGAGTACCGCGATCGCCCCCACTCTCGAACATCCTCGAGCGGGGGGACCCCCATCGGCGCCGCCACCCGCCGCAGCGTCGAACCGCACCGCCTGGTGTGCAGCGAGCGCCGCTGGTACCTGGTCGCCTGGGACCTCGACCGCGCGGACTGGCGGACGTTCCGCGTCGACCGCGTCATCCCCAGGCCGCCGCACGGCCCGCGCTTCGAGCCGCGCGAGCCGCCCGCCGACGACCTCGCCGCGTACGTCTCCCAAGGCGTCTCCACGCGCGCGTACGCCTCACACGCGGTCATCCGGTTGCTCGTGCCGCTCCAGGAGGCCGCCGAGCGGATCTCCCCGACCGCCGGGACCCTTGAGCCCGACGGGCCGGACGCCTGCGTGCTGCGCACCGGGGCCGCGAGCCTCGATGTGATGGTGATCCACGTGATGACGACAGGCTTCGAGTTCGAGGTGCTGGAGCCCGCCGAGCTGACCGAGGCGATCAGGACGGCTCGGGACCGGCTTGCTCGCTCTTTGGCTCGGGCTGGGGAGTCAGCGCGGCGTACTCCGGATGGTGCAGATCGAACGCCGGGGACTCCGAGCGGATCCGGGGCAGCGCGTTGAAGTTGTGCCGGGGCGGCGGGCAGGAGGTCGCCCACTCCAGGGAACGGCCGAAGCCCCACGGGTCGTCGACCTCGACCTTCTTGCCGTACTTGGCCGTCTTCCAGACGTTGTAGAGGAAGGGCAGCGTGGAGATGCCGAGCAGGAACGAGCCGATCGTCGAGATGGTGTTGAGCACGGTGAACCCGTCCGCGGCGAGGTAGTCGGCGTACCGGCGCGGCATGCCTTCCGCGCCCAGCCAGTGCATCACCAGGAACGTGGTGTGGAAGCCGACGAACAGCGTCCAGAACTGGATCTTGCCGAGCCGTTCGTCGAGCATCTTGCCGGTGAACTTCGGCCACCAGAAGTAGAAGCCGGCGAAGATCGCGAAGACGACCGTGCCGAAGACGACGTAGTGGAAGTGCGCGACCACGAAGTAGGTGTCGGTGACGTGGAAGTCCATCGGCGGCGAGGCCAGGATCACCCCGGTCAGGCCGCCGAACAGGAACGTCACCAGGAACCCCACCGCCCACAGCATCGGCGTCTCGAAGGACAGCGAGCCCTTGAGCATCGTGCCGCTCCAGTTGAAGAACTTCACGCCCGTCGGCACCGCGATCAGGAAGCTCATGAAGGAGAAGAACGGCAGCAGCACCGCACCGGTGGCGAACATGTGGTGCGCCCACACGATCATCGACAGACCGGTGATCGCCATCGTCGCCGCGACCAGCGTCAGATAGCCGAAGATCGGCTTGCGGCTGAAGACCGGGATGATCTCGCTGATGATGCCGAAGAACGGCAGCGCGATGATGTACACCTCGGGATGCCCGAAGAACCAGAACAGGTGCTGCCACAGCAGCGCCCCGCCGTTCGTCGCGTCGAAGACGTGCGAGCCGAACCGCCGGTCCGACTCCAGGCACAGCAGCGCCGCCGCGAGCACGGGGAACGCCATCAGGATCATGATCGACGTGAACAGGGTGTTCCAGACGAAGATCGGCATCCGGAACATCGTCATGCCGGGGGCGCGCATCCCGACGATGGTGGTGATGAAGTTGACCGCGCCGAGGATCGTGCCGAAGCCGGCCAGCGCCAGCCCCATGATCCACAGGTCGGGGCCGACGCCGGGGGAGTGCACGGCGTCGTTGAGCGGCGCGTAGGCGAACCAGCCGAAGGCGGCCGGGCCGGACGGCACCAGCAGCGAGCCGAGCACGATCAGGCCGCCGAAGAGGAACAGCCAGTACGACAACATGTTCAGCCGGGGGAAGGCGACGTCCGGGGCGCCGATCTGCAACGGCATCAGCTCGTTGGCGAAGCCCGCGAAGCTCGGCGTCGCGAACAGCAGCAGCATGATCGTGCCGTGCAGCGTGAAGAGCTGATTGAACTCCTGGTTGTCGACGATCTGTAGCCCGGGCCGGGCCAGCTCGGCGCGCATCAGCAGCGCCATGACGCCGCCGACCAGGAAGAACGCGAACGACGTGATCAGGTAGAGGTGCCCGATCTTCTTGTGGTCGGTGGTGGTCAGCCAGTCGACGATCAGCCTGCCGTGCGGATTGATCCGCACGGGTGCCGTCGCCTGCACGGTCTGCGTCCCCATCGCTCGCTCGCCCCTTCGCTCGTCGCGCCCGGACTCGCCGCTGCCCGCGCCACGCGTACCCGCGAGCAGTCGCCATGATGCTCGCGCTGTCGCGTGCTCCGGCAGCGGGCGATACGGGCGTTCTGTGCCGCAGCCGTGTATTTCCTATGCGACGTCAGGTCCCGGGAACCGTGTGGAATCGGCGGGGAAAAGAGTCGGGTGCGGGTTCTCCCGGAACTCTCCGACGGTGCTTTTCCAGGGGCTGGTGCGACACGCGGGAATTGAGTTCGATTCCCTGCGGAAGGGCTATGGAACCGCCCATACGTGTGAGCAAGTTAGGCCGAAACGACTGTCGTGATTCTGTGACAGAAGTGTGACCGGAGAGGGACGCGTGACCCTGGGTGAGGGTCCGCACTTCCCCGGTCGCCGAACAGGGCCTAGCGTGGCCGTATGGCACCGATTCCGACTCCTCCCGCCGAACCGGACGACAGTCCGGACACCTATGTCGGCCAGGACGCCGACCGGGCCGAACGGCTCGCGCGCGAACGGGGGTGGTCGACGGTGCGGTCACTGCCGCCGGGGGCGATCATCACCATGGAGTACCGCGTGGGCCGGCTGAACTTCGAGGTGAAGGACGGCCGCGTGGCCCGGGCCTGGAAGGGCTGAACGCCCAGCAGCACGGCGACGGCCCCGGCTCCTCGAAAGGAGCCGGGGCCGTCGCCGTGCGGGGGTGGGCTGTGCGTACCGACCCCGCTGTCAGGGGCGGGCCGCCGAGGTCGTACCGCGCCCGACGCGGTCCGACTGAGGCGGGCGGCGGCTGCCGACGGGAGTGACCGGCGTGCGCTCGGAGCGGGCCGTGTGCGGGCCCGGGGCCAGATAGGCGGGCGCCCGGGGTGGGCGGCCCGCAGTCTCGTTCTGGGCGGCGGTGCCGAGCGGCTTGAGCAGCACCGGAGCCTCGACGGGCGAGACCGGCACCGATGCCGGAACGTCGCGGCGGGCGCGCCAGCGGTCGCGCAGGTCGAAGATCCCGGCCTCGGCACGGGCCATCAGCGGCTCGCACCACGGCAGGGCCAGCAGCACCAGCAGACCCGCGGCCCAGCCGAGGAGTACGTCGCTCAACCAGTGCGTACCGAGGTAGACGGTGGCCATCCCGACGCCGAGCGAGACCACCGCCGAAAGGGCGGACAGCCAGCGGCGCGCTCGCGGGGTGGAGGCCAGATACGCCAGGATTCCCCAGGTCACCACGGCATTGGCGGTGTGGCCGCTGGGAAATATATCGCCGCCCAGGCCCATCTCGTTCGAGCCGATGGCGGTCGCGTAGTGCGGGCCGAGTCTGCCCATGCCGATCTTGGCGGCGCCGACCGTGATGTTCAGCAGCAGCAGCGACGCGCCCAGGGTGAGCAGCGGACGCAGCGTGTGCTGCCGCCAGGAGCGCCAGCCCAGCCAGGCCGCGACCATCACCGCGGTAGGGCCGCGCTGGCCGAGCACCACGTAGTAGTCGACGAACCAGTGGATCTCCGCCCACTGCTGGTACGGGCGGAAGAACATGACTTGCCAGTCGAGGCGAACCAGCCAGGAGGTGGTCACCACGAGCCACACGATCGCCAGATAGAAGGCCAGGGTCCCGGCAAGCAACGCGACCCTGTGCCTACTCATCTTCGGCACATCGATGTGGGCCGGTCGTTCCGGCTCACGATCCAGCCTGGCGAACACCCGGTCCAGACGGGTGAGGTTTCGTTCGGTACGCACGCAATCGACGTTACAGCGAGTGAGCTCAGTTCCCCGTCGAATCCACGGCTTTGTGATGACCATGTGATGTGGGATTCCTCTCAGTGAGAGGTTTAATTCCAGGGATTCCGCAATCCTGGACGACTCCGTCCTTCAATTCCTTTGATCGTTCCGGGTTCCGGTTTATCGGCGCTTATGAATTCGTTCACCGAATCATGGGGTGGATTTCTCCCGGCGCTCATGGACTCTCCGGAGTCGATCATGGCGGACCGGAGCCGTTCAGCCAGAACGCCCCGTACAGCGCGGAGGCCACCGCGACGGGACCGATGACCAGTGCTGACCTGTGCGTAGGCACGCGGGCCAGGGCCAGGGCGAGGGGCAGCAGCAGGGGGAAGGCGGGCAGCAGGAGGCGCGGTTTCGAGCCGAAATAACTTGACGCGCACAGGGCCATCGCGGTGACGGCACCCGCGTACACCAGGAGGGGCAGCGGCTGGCGCTGTCGTACGCAGACGACGTACAGCCAGACGATCAGGCCGACCCCGACGATCAGCCCGGCGCCCGCGAGTGCCGACGGGAACGACGTGAACTTGTCGGCGACGAAGCGGGCGAAGGCGTAGCCGCCGTCGAAGCCGTTGCGCCAGCCGGCCTGGACGTCGAGATAGCCGAGCGGACCCTTGCCGGTGCGGTGGCCGACCCACAGGACGTACGCGGCGGCACCGAGGGGGGAGAGCGCCATGCCGAGGACGCGGCGCGCGCCGAGGTCGGGGGCGCGGGGCGTGTCGTGTGCGCCGCTTGCCTGGGCCTCGCTTCGGTCTCGCACGAACGAGGCGATCGCCGTCGCCCACACCGCCGCGACCACGGCGAGCCCCACCGGCCGGGTCAGGCCCGCCAGTGACGCCAGGGCGCCCGCCGCCACCCAGCGGCCGGTCAGGATCGCGTACAGCGACCAGGCGGCCAGCGCCGTGAACAGCGACTCGCTGTACGCCATCGACTGCACGATCCCCACGGGGAGCACGGCCCACAGCAGCACTGTGCACAAGCCCGCCCGGGGACCGTAGAGATGATCGGCCACCGCGAAGATCCCCCAGGCCGCGGCGAGCGAGGCGAGGAGTGCGACGGCGAAACCGGCGCCGGCGTACGACAGCGGGGTCAGCGCGGCCAGCAGTCGCTCCAGCCAGGGCAGCAGCGGGAAGAAGGCGAGGTTGGAGTGCACATCGCCGTTCGGCAGGCGCACTTCGTAGCCGTAACCCAGCTCGGCGACCCTCGTGTACCAGAGGGAGTCCCAGCGACCGGTCAGCAAGGTGTACGCGCTCTTGTCGCGCGCCGCGCTCCACAGGGTCAGCGCGAGCAGGCCCAGAGCGCGTACGGCCGCGTACCCGAGGAGAGCCGGGGCCACTCGGCGCAGGCTCGGGGCACCGGGCGGGGCCGCGCGCGTTCCAAGATCGGTCACGGGCTCGATTATCGACGGTGTACGCAACCGGGTGGCCGGCCGGGGCATGGTCGCGCGGGAGGAGAGTGGCGTATGCCACACGCGTTCCGTACAACCTCTGAGAGGTCCGCCACTAGGCACCGCGATGAACTCGCGTACGCTGACGTGTCACTCGCCATCGTTGCGCGGGCCGGAGACCACCGCTCCTCTCCGGCCGAGTCACGGGGAGTCCCCACCCCGTGAGCCCGCCGAACGCGAGGGAACACTGGGAGGTACGTAGATGTCCGGGACGACCACGGCCGCCGCTGGGCTGCGCCGTCGGGCGGCCGGGGCCGGTGCCAACCGCTGGGTCGTCCTCGTCGTCCTGTGTGCCAGCCTGCTGCTCGTCGCGCTCGACGCGACCGTGCTGCACGTGGCTGTGCCCGCTGTCACCGAGGACCTCAAGCCCGGCGGGATAGAGCTGCTCTGGATCGTCGACATCTATCCGCTCGTCTGCGCTTCGCTGCTGATCCTCTTCGGCACGCTCGGCGACCGCGTCGGCCGCAGACGGATCCTGCTCCTCGGCTACGGCCTGTTCGGCGTCGCGTCCGCCCTCGCCGCGCTCGCCGACACCGCCCAGGTACTGATCATGGCGCGGGCGCTGCTCGGCGTCGGCGGCGCGATGATCATGCCTGCCACGCTGTCGATCCTCCGCCAGGTCTTCCCCGACCGGCGTGAGCGCGCCCTCGCGATCGGCATCTGGAGCGCGGTGGCCGCGGTGGGCGCGGCGGTCGGACCACTGCTCGGCGGTTTCCTGCTCGAGCACTTCTGGTGGGGCTCGGTGTTCCTCGTCAACATACCGTTGATGCTGGTCAGCCTGCCGATCGGACGACTGCTGCTGCCCGAGTCGAAGGGGGCCGGCGACGGCCCCTGGGACGTGGTCGGCGCGCTCACGGCGGCGGCCGGGCTGTTCGCGATGGTCCTGGGCGTGAAGCGGCTCGGGGGCGGCGAACTGGGCCCGTTCACCCTGGTGCCGCTCGCGGTCGGCGCGGTGTTGCTGGTTCTTTTCGTACGACGGCAGAGGCGGCGTACGCATCCCCTGGTGGATCTGCGGATGTTCGCGCGGCCGGCGTTCAGCACGGCGGTGGGCTGCATCGTGCTGGCGATGCTCGCGCTGGTGGGCCTCGAGCTGATCGCGGCGCAGTATCTGCAACTGGTCCTGGGACTGTCGCCGCTGGAGACGGGGCTGCGGCTGCTGCCGCTGACCATCGCGGCGATGGCGGCGGGGCTGGCCGGCGCGCGGATGCTGCGGCGGTTCGGGCCGCGGCGGATGGTGAGCGTCGGGTTCTGTCTCACGGCCGGCGCCGTGGTGCTGCTGACGGCGATGGGCCAGGAGGACAACACCGGGCTGCTGCTGTTCGGGTTCGTGGTGCTGGGCTTCGGTCTGGAGACCACGCTCTTCGGGGCGTACGAGTCGATGCTGAGCGAGGCTCCGCCGGAGCAGGCGGGCGGGGCCGCGGCGATCGGGGAGACGTCGTACCAGCTGGGGGCGGGGATCGGTATCGCGCTCCTGGGCAGCGTGATGAACGCGGCGTACGCGCCCGGGCTGTCGTCCGTGCCGGGGGTACCGGCGGCGGCCTCGAAGGCGGCGGGGCATTCGCTGGGGGAGGCGTACGAGGTGGCCGGGCGGCTCGGGGGGCCGGCGGGGGTTGCCCTGCGGCGGACGGCACAGGACAGCTTCGTGCACGGGCTGCATGTGACGTTGCTGGTGAGTGCGGGGTTGTTGTTGCTGGGGGCGGTGATGGCGTTGCGGTTGCCGCGGAGTATGCAGTGCGAGGATGTTGGTGCGGTGGAGGTGCCTGCGCCTCGGGAAGTTGCCGAGTCCCGTGTCTCCGCTTGACGCAGGGCGTCTCCCACCCGCGCACCGCCCGTGGCGGTCGGTTGAGAAGTGGACGTTTCCCGTGGGGGTGCATCGCCGTCGGCGGCTCCCGGTCTCGTGTGGCCTCGACGTGCGGGAAACCGCGTCGTAACGTCAGCCTCGGAAATGGTGACTAGCGGTGCTAGTTTTGAGAGGACGTGATCATGGTCCCGTTCGACCCCGCAGACCCCCTCGGCATCGACGACCTGCTCGATCCGGAGGACCTGGCCATCCGGGAGACCATGCGGGCCTGGGCCGCCGACCGTGTGCTGCCGTATGTCGCCGAGTGGTACGAGAACGGGGAACTGCCCGGCATCCGGGACCTCGCGCGCGAGCTCGGCGGGATCGGTGCCCTCGGGATGTCGCTCAGCGGGTACGGATGCGCCGGCGCCACCGCCGTGCAGTACGGGCTGGCCTGTCTGGAGCTCGAAGCCGCGGACTCCGGTATCCGCTCCCTTGTCTCCGTGCAGGGGTCCCTCGCGATGTACGCCGTCCACCGGTTCGGCAGTGAAGACCAGAAGCAGGCCTGGCTGCCCCGCATGGCCGCCGGCGAGGTCATCGGGTGCTTCGGGCTGACCGAGCCCGACCACGGCTCCGACCCCGCCGCCATGCGGACGTACGCCAAGCGCGAGGGCGGCGACTGGGTTCTCAACGGGCGGAAGATGTGGATCACCAACGGGTCCGTCGCCGGGGTGGCCGTGGTGTGGGCGCAGAGCGACGAGGGGATCCGCGGGTTCGTCGTGCCGACGGACAGTCCCGGGTTCTCGGCACCGGAGATCAAGCACAAGTGGTCGCTGCGCGCGTCCGTCACCAGCGAGCTCGTGCTCGACGACGTACGGCTGCCGGCCGATGCCGTACTCCCGGAGGTCGTCGGGCTCAAGGGCCCGCTCAGCTGTCTGTCGCATGCCCGCTACGGCATCGTCTGGGGAGCCATGGGCGCGGCGCGGACCTGTTTCGAGACCGCCGTGGAGTACGCGAAGACCCGCGAGCAGTTCGGGCGGCCCATCGGCGGGTTCCAGCTGACGCAGGCCAAGCTCGCCGACATGGCGGTCGAACTGCACAAGGGGATTCTGCTCGCCCATCATCTGGGGCGGCGCATGGACGCCGGCCGCCTGCGTCCCGAGCAGGTCAGCTTCGGCAAGCTCAACAACGTCCGCGAGGCCATCGACATCTGCCGTACGGCCCGGACGATTCTCGGTGCCAACGGGATCTCGCTCGAATACCCCGTGATGCGGCACGCGACCAACCTTGAATCGGTGCTCACTTACGAGGGCACCGTCGAAATGCACCAGCTCGTGCTGGGCAAGGCGCTCACCGGACTCGACGCCTTCCGCTGATTCCCCCACAGCGGGCAGGGCCGGTGAGCGGCCCTGCCTCAGCTCTGGTTGAAGAAGCCGTCCGTCCGGTGCGGGGCCGGATCGCCGTTCACGATTTCCGTGTCGGCTGGGGTGAGCAGGAACACACGGTTGGACACGCGGTCGATCGAACCGCGCAGGCCGAAGATCAGCCCGGCCGCGAAGTCGACGACGCGCTTGGCGTCGGCGGCATCCATGGCCGTGAGGTTCACGATGACGGGTACGCCCTCGCGGAAAAGCTCGCCGATGGCACGGGCGTCCCGGAAACTGTCCGGGGTGACCGTGCCGATCCGGCGGCCCTTCTCCTCGGCGACGTCGGACGCCACCTTGACTCGCGGGTCCGTGACCCAGGCTTCCCCGGGCTCGGTCCCTTCGGAGTAGTCATCGTCGTAGTAACGCTCGTCTTCGTTGTCGTCGACGAGGCCAAGCCAGGCACTTGCCTTGCGTACCGATCCCATGGACGCCTCCTCTCACAGCGGTCTTTCGTGCTTCCGCATCCCTATGGTCATCCATGATGCGGACGGTGCGCCAAGTGGATAGACGCCGCGCGGGGGGTTTGTGACGGTACTGGTGCAGAGCGAATACGTCGAGAGTCCAAGTGTCCCAAGGGTCGTTCTGCAAACGGCTGCTGACTGTGAGTGAAATATGATTCTTCACGGCGTATGGGTGAGTGGCGGTGCGTACGGGTGAACGAGCGGTCGATACGATGCGGCAGCTCGCCGCAGTTCAACGCCGTACGCACCACGGGGGATCGTCGTGTTCGGAATCGTCAGGCCGTGCCGTCACCGGCTCGGTGAGAGCCTCACCACCCAGTGGATGGCGCATTTGTGCGGGCTGTGTCTCGCGCTGCGCAAGGACCACGGGCAGTTTTCGCGCATCGTCACGAACTACGACGGTTTGCTGATATCCGTTTTGACGGATGCTCAGACCGATCGCGACGGCGCCGGCCGGCGTACGGCGGGACCGTGTCCCTTGCGCGGAATGCGCACCGCGTCCGTCGCGCATGGCGAGGGGGCGCGGCTGGCGGCCGCCGTCTCGCTGGTGCTCGCCTCGGCCAAGGTGCGCGACCATGTCGCCGACGGGGACGGGCTGCTGGGCCGCAGGCCGGTGGCGCTCGCCGCACGCCGGGTCGCCACGAGCTGGGGGCGGGCGGGGGCACGGACCGGCTCCGACGTCGGCTTCGACACCGCCGTACTCGTCGACGCGGTGGACCGGCAGCTCGGCATCGAGACGCTGGCGGGGCCCGGAACGTCCCTCCTGACGGTCACCGAACCCACCGAGACCGCGACCGCGGCGGCCTTCGCGCACACCGCGGTACTGGCCGGGCGGCCGGGCAACGCCGAGCCCCTCGCCGAGACCGGACGCCTCTTCGGACGCCTCGCGCATCTCCTGGACGCCGTCGAGGACAGGGAGGCTGACGCCGCGTCGGGTGCCTGGAACCCGCTCACCGCGACCGGCACGCCCCTGGCGGAGGCCCGGCGGCTCGCGGACGACGCCCTGCACGGGATACGGCTCGCGCTGCGGGAGGCGGAGTTCACGGACAGTCGGCTGGCGCACCGGCTGCTCGTGCACGAGCTTCGCACCTCCGTCGACCGGGCCTTCGGCACGGCCTCCTGCGCGCACCGGCCCGCACTGTCCGGGCCGTACGGGCCGTACGCGCCGCCCGGCGGACCGGGCGCCCCGCTGCCCCCGGAGCCGCCGCGACGCGACCGGCGCGGGCTGGTGGCGGGGTGCGCGGTGTGGCTGGGGCTGGCCTGCACGTGCCAGATGTGCTGCGGCGAGTTCGACGATCCGTGGAGCCGGGAGCGCCGGGGAGGACTGTGTTCCAACGCCGACTGCTCCGGCTGCGGGGACTGCTGTAGTTGCTGTGAGTGCTGCGGTGACGGGTGCGACTGCGGGTGCGACGGATGTGACTGCGGCTGTAACTGTTAGTCCTTGGCTGTTGGTCTGTTGGTCCTTGGCCGTCAGTCCTTCAACTCCGGCGGTGAGATCTGCGACTTGGTGATCGCGGAAGCCGTCGTACCCCACTTCTTCAGGATCTTGGCGTATGTCCCGTCGGCGATGAGCCTGTTCACCGCGGCCTGGAAGGCGGGCGCCAGCTTCGTGCCCTTCTTGAAGGCGAAGCCGACGTCCAGACGGTGGAACTCGTTGAGGAACTTCACGCCCTCCTGGTGGGCGACCGCGTACCGCAGGCCGTTGATCGTGGACATCACGACGTCGCTGCGGCCCTGCTGGAGCGAGGACCAGATGGCGCCCTGCTCGTTGTAGGTCCGCACCTCGTACGCCTTCTTCCCGGCATCCGTGCAGAGGTGCTTGTTCTCCTCCAGCGTGGCTTCGAAGGTGGTGCCCGCGCCGGTCGCGATGTTCAGGCCGCACAGTTGCCTCAGGTCGGTGACCTTGGACAGCTCGCTGTCCTCGCGGGTGGCGAAGCCCTGGCCGTCGTTGATGTAGGTGACGAAGTCGATGGCCCCGCGCCGCTCGTCGGTCACGCCGAAGTTGCTGGCGCCGAAGTCGTACTTGCCGCTGTCGAGGGCCGGCAGGATCGCCTCGAAGGACGCCTGCTCGGTCTTCAGCCGGATGCCGAGCACCTTGGCGACCGCGTGCGCGAAGTCGACGTCCTGGCCGGTCAGTGTCTTGCCGTCGTCCAGGTAGGTCGTGCCGGGCGGCGTGCCGCCGACGCTGACGGCGACGGTGAGGCTCGTGACGCCGGACGGCAGCAACTCGGCCGCCGCCGGGTCCCTGCCGATGCCGGAGACGACGTCCGTGGTGGGGATCTTGTCCGCCTGGGCGGCGGTGCTGACGGCGTCGTCCGCGCCGGAGCCGCACGCGGTGAGGAACAGGGTCGCCGCGGTGATCAGAGCGAAGGGGGCGATGAGCGCATTTCGGGCACGCGTGGGCGTACGCATGGTGTGGCGGTCTCCTGAGAGCGAGAAGCGCTGGGTGAGGGGAGGGCGCGCGTGTGAAGGCGAAAGGGGGAACGCGAAGGCGAAAGGCCGGACGCGAAGGGGAGAACGCGAAAGGGGAGAACGTGAAAGCGCCCCGCCGGATCAGCGGATCAGGGCGCGCAGTGGGTCAGCTCAACAGGAGGAGGACCACACTCGACCGAGGTCGATGTGGGAGCGCTTGACCAGCCACTGCTGTGGATGCATGGGCCAAGTGGAACAGGCATCCGGTTTTGCGTCAACCGACTTGAGACGTACGGCTCACAGTCTGGACAGCCTTGACAGTGAGGGGAAACGCACCCGTAGTCTCAAGAGGCGGCCCTGCTGAGGGGCTCGGCCGCACCTGTGTGAAGGCACCCGCCCGAGTTCGACCGACTCGATGCCACGGAGCCTTCGCATGTCCTCCGACACCCTCGCCCAGACCGCCGCCGCGCCGGACAGCCCGGAGCACGCGGACGACTCCCTGCGGATCGTCCCGCGGCGCCGTCTCGGTCAGTGGACGGCCGCCGTCCTCGTCCTGGCGCTGCTCGCCCTCGCCGTCAACTCCGTAGTGCGCAATGAGGCGTTCCAGTGGGACGTCGTCGCCGACTACTTCACCTCGGACGCCGTACTGCGCGGCCTGTGGCTCACCCTGTGGCTGACCGCGGTCGTGATGGCGCTCGGCTTCGCGCTCGGCACCCTGCTCGCCGCGTTCCGGCTGTCCGCCAACCCCGTTCTCCGAAGCGTGAGTTGGGGGTACGTCTGGTTGTTCCGCTCGATCCCGATCCTGGTGCAGCTGCTGCTGTGGTTCAACATCGGGGCGCTGTACCCGCGGATCCTCGGGGTGAAGACGGTCGACCTGTTCGGCCCGGTCACCGTCGCGATCATCGGGCTCACCCTGCACGAGGCCGCGTACGCCGCCGAGGTCGTGCGCGGCGGCATCCTCTCCGTCGACCGGGGGCAGATCGAGGCCGCGCAGGCGCTCGGGCTGAGCCGATGGCGGCGCTGGTGGCGGATCGTGCTGCCGCAGGCGATGCGCTCCATCGTGCCGCCGGCCGGGAACATGCTGATCGGCACCCTCAAGGGCACCTCCATCGTCAGCGTCATCGCCGTCCAGGACCTGCTCTACTCGGCGCAGCTCGTCTACCACCGCACCTACCAGGTCATCCCGCTGCTGATGGTGGCCACCGTCTGGTACACGATCGTCACCTCGGTGCTCAGCCTCGGCCAGCACTACGTGGAGAAGCACTACGCGCGGGGCTCGGAGCGCACCCGATGAGGCCGTCTCTCGTGATCGTCGGGGCCGGGCCGCGGGGGACCGGTCTGATCGAGCGGATCGCCGCCAACGCGCCCGAGCTGTATGCCGGTTCGGGTCTCGACATCCATCTCGTCGACCCGTATCCGCCGGGCGCCGGACGTATCTGGCGCGAGGCGCAGTCGCCGCTGCTGTGGATGAACTCGCACGCCGAGGACGTCACCATGTTCACCGACGAGACGGTCGACATGGCCGGGCCCGTCCGGGAGGGCCCCACGCTGCACGAGTGGGCCGGCATCCAGGGCCGTACCTTCGCGGACCGGCAGCTCCAGGGCGGATACCTGCGCTGGGTGCACGAGCGGGCGGTCGCCGCTCTGCCGCCGGGTGTCACGGTCCACCACCATCCGTGGCGTGCCCTGCGCGTCGACGGACCGCGCGAGGGCCGCCAGCGGGTCTGGCTGGAGGGCCGCCCGCGCCCGCTCATCGCCGACCTCGTCGTGCTCGCCCTCGGCCACCTGGACGCCGAACTCGACGAGGAGCAGCGGGCGTTGGCCGCCTACGCCGACGAACACGACCTCGTCCACCTCCCGCCGGACTTCACCGCCGACAGCGACCTGTCCCCGCTCGCGCCCGGCGAACCCGTCCTCGTCCGCGGCTTCGGGCTCGCCTTCGTCGACCTGATGGTGCTGCTCACCGAGGGCCGGGGCGGGCGGTACGTGGGGGAGACGTACGTGCCTTCGGGACAGGAGCCGATCCTGTACGTCGGCTCGCGGCGCGGAGTGCCGTACCACGCGAAGATCGGTTACGACTGGAGCGGTGAACGGCCGCCGCTGCCGAGGTTCTTCGGGCCCGCCGAGGTCGAAGGACTGCTTGCCCGGCCGGAGGGCTTCGATTTCCGGCGGGACGTGTGGCCGCTGGTGGAGAAGGAGTTGGGCTTCGCCCACTACCACCGGCTGTTCACGGCTCATCCCGAGCGGACGGCCGTCGCCTGGAGCGACTTCGAGGGGAAGTACGCGGCCGTCGACGACCCGGCCGAGCGTGCCGCCCTCGTCGCGTCCGCCGTGCCCGATCCCGCGGACCGGCTCGACCTCGCCGCGCTGGACCGTCCGCTGGAGGGGGTGCGGTACGGCTCCTTCGCGGAGTTCCAGGAGGGGTTGCGCGGTTATGTCGAGGGGGACCTGAGCCGCCGTCACGACTCGGCGCACAGCCCCGACCTGGCGGTCTTCCTCGGCCTGCTCTCCGTGTACGGGCAGCTGGTCCGGCTCGGTGATGTCGGCCCCTGGTGGCACGGATTCTTCAGCTATCTGGCCTCGGGGCCGCCCGGCCCCCGGCTGCGGCAGATGCTCGCGCTCTCGCGCGCGGGCGTCCTGAAGTTCCTGGGCGCCGACATGACCCTCGCCGCCGAGGACGGGGTGTTCCGGGCGTCGAGCGCCACCGTTCCCGGGGCCGTCGTCGAGGCCCGGGCGCTCGTCGAGGCACGGCTGCCGCAGCCCACCGTCGAACGGGCCCGGGATCCGCTGCTGCCGGAGCTGTACGCCGACGGCGCCGCCGCGACCCCCGACGGGCTGCTGTCCGTCGACCCCGCCGACGGACGCGTCCTGGACCGGGCCGGACGGCCGCACCCGCGGCGGTTCGCGCTCGGTCCGCACACCGACGCGCGCGGCTCCGGCGCGTTCACTCGGCCGCGCACCGGAGGGCCGGCGTTCCGGCAGAACGACGCGACGGCACGAGCCGCGCTGGCGTTCCTGGGCACGCTCGCCCGTCGCGCGGCCGCCTGAGACGTCCAATTCCCCCTTCTGTCTATATGCCCTATCTGTCTTACGTGAAGGACTCCCCGCGATGAGCGTCATGGTCGACATCAGGTCCGTCCACAAGAACTTCGGCTCGCTGGAGGTGCTCAAGGGCATCGACCTCGCCGTGCGCGCCGGGGAGGTCACCGTGATCCTCGGCCCGTCCGGCTCCGGCAAGTCGACGCTGCTGCGCACCATCAACCACCTGGAGAAGGTGGACCGGGGCTCGATCAGCGTGGACGGGGCGCTGGTCGGCTACCGGCGCTTGGGCGACAAGTTGTACGAACTGCCCGAGCGCGAGGTGCTGAGACAGCGCACGCGGATCGGCTTCGTCTTCCAGAACTTCAACCTCTTCCCGCATCTCACCGTGCTGGACAACATCGTCGAGGCACCGGTGTCCGCGCTGAAACGGCCGCGCAAGGACGCCGTCGGGGCCGCGCGCCGCCTGCTCGACCGGGTCGGGCTCGCCGACAAGGCCGACGCCTATCCGAAGCACCTGTCCGGAGGACAGCAGCAGCGGGTGGCGATCGCCCGGGCGCTCGCGCTGGAGCCCAGTCTGCTGCTCTTCGACGAACCGACCTCCGCGCTCGACCCCGAACTCGTCGGTGAAGTCCTCGACGTCATCAAGGACTTGGCGCATCGGGGAAGCACGATGATCGTCGTCACACACGAGATCGGGTTCGCCCGCGAGGTCGCCGACACGGTGGTGTTCATGGACGACGGGCGGATCGTCGAGCAGGGCCCGCCCGGTGACGTACTCGACGCGCCGCGGCACGAGCGGACGCGCGCGTTTCTCTCCAAGGTGCTGTGACCCACGGCTGTGACCCACGGCTGTGTCCCATGGCTGTGGTCCACGGCTGTGGCCCCAGATGTGGCTACCGAAAGGGCTTCTTCCCCATGACCTCATCGCACGGCCGGGGCCCGTTGCACCTGGCCGCCGCCGTCGATCAGCGGGCGGTGTACGACGCCGGCTCCTACACCGAGTCGGTACGGCTCGCCGAGCGCGGCGGGCTCGACTTCGTGACCCTGGACGACGGCTTCGCCCGCCCCGGCCCCGACGCGCTCGCCGTGCTGTCCCGGGTGGCGCCCGCCACGCGGCGCATCGGACTCGTCCCCACCGTCACCACCACGCACACGGAGCCCTTCCACGTCCAGGCCGCCGTCGCGACCCTCGACTGGGTCAGTCGTGGCCGGGCCGGCTGGCGGATCGACGTGTCGGCCGGCGAGGGCGAGGCCCGCCTCTTCGGACGCCGGCACGCCGCGCCCGTCGCCGCGCTGTGGCAGGAGGCCGGTGAAGTCGCCGACGTGGCGGCCAAGTTGTGGGACAGCCGGGAGGACGACGCCGGGGTACGGGACGTGGCGACCGGTCGCTTTGTCGACCGGGACAAGCTGCACCAGGTCGACTTCCACGGCTCCACCTTCTCGGTCAGGGGCCCCTCGATCGTGCCGCGGCCCCCGCAGGGCCACCCCGTGCGCGTGGTCGACGCCACCGACGGGCAGGCCCGGCGGACCGCGGCCCGGTACGCCGACGTGGTGTTCGTGCGGGCGGTGAGCCACGCCCAACTCGCCGCCGTACGGGCCGAACTCCGGGACAGTGCGTCGGCGTTCGGCCGGGATCCCGACCACCTGCGGGTCCTCGCGAGCCTCGTCGTCGATCTCGGCGACGGGGAGCACGCGGCCGAGCCCGGCCACGGCGGGGGCGGCCCCCGGCAGACCGCGCGGGGCCCGCTGTACCGGGGCGGCCCCGTCGACCTCGCGGAGCTGATCACCTCCTGGTACACCGACGGCACCGTCGACGGCTTCCACCTCAGGCCCGCCGAGCCCCGCCGTGACCTGGAGCGGCTCGTCAACGGCACGGTGGCGCTGCTGCAACACCGGGGACTGTTCCGCACCTTCTATCCGGGCAGCACGCTCCGGGAGCATCTGGGACTCGCCCGGCCCGCCAACCAGTACGCCGTGACCCCCGTGACGGGGGCTGTGACAGGGGCTGTGACAGGGTCCGTGACAGGGGCTGTGACAGGGGGAGCGTCATGACCGTACGAAAACGCATGCATCTCGCCGCCATCCCCCACTCCCGGATCGAGTTCTCCTCCTTCGAGCAGCTGGCCCGCACCGCCGAACGCGGTCTGTTCGACTTCTTCCTCCTCACGGGGCGCGCCGAGGGGCTGTGGCCGCTCGAAAACAAGGGCCGTATCGACGACGTGGACGTGGCGGGGCGGCCCGAGCCGATCACCGTGCTCAACGCGCTCGCCGCCGTGACCGAGCGTCTCGGCCTTGCCGCCACCGTCGACGCGACCTTCAACGAGCCGTACGAACTCGCCCGCAGGCTGGCCACCTTGGACCACCTCAGCGGTGGCCGGGCCGCCTGGAACGTGGTGACCTCCTCGGACGCCTCCATCGGGGAGAACTTCCGGCGGGGCGGATACCTGGACGGGACCGAGCGGTACCCACGTGCCGCCGAATTCGTCGCCACCGTACGGGAGTTGTGGGACTCCTGGACACCGGAGGGGGTGTCCCGGCCGTTCGCGCACCGGGGCCGGCACTTCGACATCGCGGGCGAGTTCGGCGTGCCGCGCTCCCCGCAAGGCCACCCGGTGGTCATCCAGGCGGGGGACTCCGAGGCGGGGCGGGAGTTCGCCGCGTCCACGGCCGACGTCGTCCTCACCCGGCAGAAAAGGCTGGAGGCGGGCCGTGCCTGCTACGCCGACGTCAAGCGACGTCTGAGGAAGTACGGCCGTAGCCCCGACGACCTGAAGATCATGCCCGGTGTCACCGTCGTCCTCGGCGACACCGCCGCCGAGGCGCGGGAGCGGGCGGCCGAGATCCGGCGGCAGCAGGTCTCCCCGCAGAACGCGCTCCTCATGCTGGGGCGGATCTGGGGCGTCGACCTGTCCTCGTACGACCCGGACGGGCCCCTGCCCGAGATCGACCCGGTGCCGGATTCGTCGATCACACAGGGGCGGACCCGGCGCGGCGACACCGTGGCGATCGCCGAGAAGTGGCGGGCGCTGTCGAAGGAGAAGGGGCTGTCCATCCGGCAGACCGTGATCGAGGCGAGCGGCCGGCAGTCCTTCATCGGCACCCCGGAGGCGGTCGCCGCCGAGATCGACGACTTCGTGCAGCGCGACGCCGCCGACGGCTTCGTCCTCGTCCCGCACCTCACCCCGGGCGGGCTCGACGAGTTCGTGGACCGGGTGGTGCCGCTGCTCCAGGAGCGCGGCGCGTTCCGCACGGAATACCGGGGCGCGACCCTGCGCTCACACCTCGGGCTCTCCGGCCCGCCGGGAAGGGATGAGGACATGACCGCGGACGCGTCCGACGCGCGGGAGCAGTATCAGCAGTAGCACGAGCATCGTGTGGAGAGGGTGTCGGCGCTCTGTGAAGCGGCTTGAGCTGCGAGTTTTACAGTCCGGACGGCATTGACAGCGACGGGAATTGGACAAGTAATCTTGAAGAGCGGCCTTGCTGAGGGCTCGGCAGCGTGGCGCCGCGTTCCGCGGCGCGTCCGTGTGAAGGCATTCCACCGAGTTCCACCGAGTTCGACCCATTCGACGTCACGGAGCTTTCGCATGTCCTCCGCCCCCCACGGCCAATCCCCCGCCGCGCCGCAGCCTTCTCTCGTGATCGTCGGGGCTGGGCCGCGAAGTACCGGTCTGATCGAGCGGATCGCCGCCAACGCGCCCGAGCTGTACGCCGGTTCGGGTCTCGACATCCATCTCGTCGACCCGTATCCGCCGGGCGCCGGACGTATCTGGCGCGAGGCGCAGTCGCCGCTGCTGTGGATGAACTCGCACGCCGAGGACGTCACCATGTTCACCGACGAGACGGTCGACATGGCCGGGCCCGTCCGGGAGGGACCCACCCTCCACGAGTGGGCCGGCATAGACGGCGCCACCTTCGCCGACCGGCCGCTCCAGGGCACGTACCTGCGCTGGGTGCACGAGCAGGCGGTGGCCGCCCTGCCGCCGGGCGTGACCGTCCACCACCATCCGCGGCGCGCCCTGCGGGTCGGCGGGGAGCGCGAGGGCCGCCAGCAGGTGTGGCTGGAGGGCCGCCCGGACCCGCTCATCGCCGACCTGGTCATCCTCGCTCTCGGCCACCTGGACGCCGAACTGGACGAGGGGCAGAGTGAGTTGGCCGCGTACGCCCGCGACCACGGGCTCGTCCACCTCCCGCCGGACTTCACCGCCGACAGCGACCTGTCCCCGCTCGCGCCCGGCGAACCCGTCCTCGTCCGCGGCTTCGGGCTCGCCTTCGTCGACCTGATGGTGCTGCTCACCGAGGGCCGGGGCGGCCGGTACGACGGCGACACCTACGTGCCTTCGGGGCAGGAACCCGTGCTGTACGTCGGTTCGCGGCGCGGAGTGCCCTACCACGCGAAGATCGGTTACGACTGGAGCGGTGAACGGCCGCCGCCGCTGCCGAGGTTCTTCGGGCCCGCCGAGGTCGAAGGACTGCTCGCCCGGCCGGACGGCTTCGACTTCCGGCGGGACGTGTGGCCGCTGGTGGAGAAGGAGTTGGGCTTCGCCCACTACCACCGGCTGTTCACGGCCCACTCCGAGCGGACGGCCGTCGCCTGGAGCGACTTCGAGGAGAAGTACGCGGTGGCCGACGACCTGGCCGAGCGTGCCGCCCTCGTCGCGTCCGCCGTGCCCGATCCCGCCGATCGGCTCGACCTCGCCGCGCTGGACCGTCCGCTGAAGGGGGAGCGGTACGGCTCGTACGAGGAGTTTCAGGAGGGACTGCGCGGCTATATCACCGCCGACTTGGCGCGACGTCATGATCCCGCCTACAGCCCCGACTTCGCCGTCTTCTTCGGACTGCTCTCCGTCTACGGCCAGTTGATCCGGCTCGGTGACATCGGCCCCTGGTGGCACGGCTTCTTCAGCTATCTGGCCTCGGGGCCGCCCGGCCCCCGGATGCGGCAGATGCTCGCGCTCTCGCGCGCGGGCGTCCTGAAGTTCCTGGGCGCCGACATGACCGTCACCGCCGAGGACGGGGTGTTCCGGGCGGCGAGCGCCACCGTGCCCGGATCGGTCGTCGAGGCCCGGGCGCTCGTCGAGGCACGGCTGCCCGAGCCGACGGTCCGGCGCGCCCGCGACCCGCTGCTGCGGGAGCTGTATGCCGACGGGCCCGCCGTAACGGCTGACGGGCTGCTGTCCGTGGACCCCGCCGACGGGCGCATCCTGGACCGGGCCGGACGGCCGCACCCGCGGCGGTTCGCACTCGGTCCGCACACCGACGCGCGCGGCTCCGGCCAGCTCCCCCGGCCGCGCACCGGAGGGATGACGCTCCGGCAGAACGACGCGACGGCACGGGCGGTGCTGCAGTTCCTGCGGACGCTCGGCGATCGTGCGGCCGTGTCCGGTACGGAATATGGCGGCGCGGCTCCGAACTCACCCCTCGGGTCGCCCGACCCGGTTCAGAAGAGCTGATCACATGACGACCCGCGCGTCCGACGCGTGGAAGCAGTGGCACGAGCACCGCGTCGAGACGGTGTCGGCGCCCTACGGGCCGCTCGCGCTCACGGGTACGTACTGGCTGGAGGACCATCCGGCCGGGCGACTTCCGGATATCCCCGGGACCTGGGCCGTCGAGGGGGACGCGGTCGTCCTCACGGCGGACGACGGGGACGGCAATCTGAGCGTGGACGGCCGGCCTTTCAGCGGTGAGGTGCGGCTCGTGGCCGACGCCGGGCCGGCGGCTGCCGCGCGGGTGGCGTACGGCGAGCGGCGGCTGGTCGTACTGGTTCGCGAGGGTGTCTGGGGCGTACGCGACTTCGACCCCGACTCCGCGGCCCGCCGGGCGTTTAGCGGTATCGAGGCCACGCCGTACGATCCGCGCTGGTCGGTGCCGGGGCGCTTCACGGCGTACGGCGAGGACCGCACCGTACGCGTCGAGAACGCCGACGGCCGCGCACGTGGGCTCGGCCTCGGCGGGGAGCTGGCCTTCACCCTCGACGGGCAGGAACTCACGCTCCAGGTGACCGTCCAGGGCGACGGCTCGCTGTGGGCGGTTTTCGGCGATGCCACGAGCGGGGACAGCAGTTACCGATTCCGGTTCCTGCGGCCCGCCGCGCCCGACGCCGAGGGCCGTACGACAGTCGACTTCAACCGCGCCCTGCTGCCGCCGTGCGCGTTCGCCGACCACTTCATCTGCCCCTTTCCGCCGCCGGGGAACACGCCGGCCGTCGCGGTCGAGGCGGGGGAGCGGAACCTGATCGAGGCGTAGCGAGGGGCATCCGGGGGCGTCCAGCGGTGGGGCGACTCCCGTACATCGCACAGCTGGTTCAAAGGTCGACGGCCGAAAGGCGCCCTTGTGCCTACCGTCCGTTCGGCCGAATACTCCCCTCAGCGCTTGTCAGGGGCACGGCGTGTTCGGAATCCGGGCACTCGATCCTGGCTGCGCCTCACGGGCCCGACCCCACGAGGGCCCCCTACTTCCCATGTGGAGGAACGAAAAGTGAGGATCAAGCGCACCACTCCCCGCAGCGGCATCGCGAGACGGACCCGGCTGATCGCCGTCACCACCGGATTAATGGCCGCGGCAGCGATTGCCGTCCCCAACGCGAACGCGTCCGACGCCCCCACTACCTTCAGCGCCACCGCGCTCAAGAGCGCCAGCAGTTCGGTACTCAAAGCCGATGTTCCGGGCACCGCCTGGGCCGTCGACAGCAAGACCAACCGTGTGGTCGTCACCGCCGACAGCACGGTCTCCCAGGCCGAGATCGCGAAGATCAAGAAGCAGGCCGGCGCCAACGCCGACGCCCTCACGATCAAGCGCACCAACGGCAAGTTCCAGAAGTACATCGCAGGCGGCGACGCCATCTATGCGAGTAGCTGGCGCTGCTCCCTCGGCTTCAACGTCCGTGACAGCTCGGGCAACAACTACTTCCTGACCGCCGGTCACTGCACCGACGGCGCGGGCACCTGGTGGTCCAACTCGGGCCACACCACCACGCTCGGCACCACGGCGGGCTCCAGCTTCCCGACGAACGACTACGGCCTCGTCCGGTACACCAACACGTCGGTCACCAAGTCGGGCACCGCCGGCAACACGGACATCACCCGCGCGGCCAATCCGACCGTGGGCACCACGGTGACCCGTGACGGCTCGACCACCGGCATCCACACCGGCCGGGTCACCGCCCTCAACGCGACCGTCAACTACGGTGGCGGCGACGTCGTCTACGGCATGATCCAGACCACGGTCTGCGCGGAGCCCGGCGACTCCGGTGGTTCGCTCTACGGCACCAACGGCGTCGCCTACGGTCTGACCTCCGGCGGCAGCGGCAACTGCTCCTCCGGCGGCACGACCTTCTTCCAGCCGGTCGTGGAGGCCCTGAACGCGTACGGCGTCAGCGTCTTCTAGCCCCTTCCGGTAGTCGCTTCTGGTAGTCGCTTCTCGTAGTCCCTTCTGGTGGTCCCTTCTGCTCCGGCCGTCTTCTGGTCCGGCCCGCACCGCCGCACCATCTGCGGCCGGCAGCAGACCAGCCCCCGCACGCAACTGTCGTGCGGGGGCTCGCCCTTGTCCCCTGCCGGAGTTACCGTCGACATACAGGCGGTCACATCGGACCCTGGGGGCCGTGATGGTCGAGGAGCTGGTGGCGGCGGGAGTGACGCTCGCGTCCGCCGGAGCGGTGTACGTGATGGCGGCGGCGCGGGTCGTCAAACAGTACGAACGGGGCGTGGTGTTCCGCCTCGGCAGGCTCCGGCCCCAGGTGCGCGAGCCGGGGTTCACGCTGATCGTTCCGGGCGTCGACAAGCTCCGGAAGGTCAACATGCAGATCGTGACGATGCCGGTGCCCGCGCAGGAGGGCATCACCCGGGACAACGTCACGGTGCGGGTGGACGCCGTCGTCTACTTCAAGGTGACCGCGCCGGCCGAGGCGCTCGTCCGGGTGGAGGACTACCGGTTCGCGGTCGCGCAGATGGCGCAGACCTCGCTGCGGTCGATCATCGGCAAGAGCGATCTGGACGATCTGCTCTCCAACCGCGAAAAGCTGAACCAGGGGCTGGAGTTGATGATCGACAGCCCGGCCGTGGACTGGGGCGTCACCATCGACCGAGTCGAGATCAAGGACGTGTCGCTGCCCGAGACCATGAAGCGGTCCATGGCCCGGCAGGCGGAGGCCGACCGTGAGCGGCGGGCCCGGGTCATCAACGCGGACGGCGAACTCCAGGCGTCCAAGAAGCTGGCGGAGGCCGCCGGGGTGATGTCGGAGCAGCCCGCCGCCCTGCAACTGCGGCTGCTTCAGACGGTGGTGGCGGTCGCCGCCGAGAAGAACTCGACGCTGGTGCTGCCCTTCCCGGTGGAGCTGCTGCGGTTCCTGGAGAGGGCGCAACAGGCGCCTGCCGCCGCCCAGCAGACGCCTGCCGCGGCGGCGCAACAACCGGCGCAGCAGGCACCGTCCGTGGCGCAGCAACCGGTGCAGGAGCAACTTCCGTCAGCCGAAGCGCATCCGCACCTCGATGTGCAAGAGGTGAATTCCAGACAGGACCAGACCTGACAGGCTGATGAAGGGTTACCTGCGCGTAGCGTTTGCGGTGCGGTGGCCTGGGATGACCGTGGACAGTCAAAAATGAAGGGGCGCGCAAGCGCGTTCTACGCGCGTCCTGAAGTCGACCTTGTGCGCTCCCTGTGCGGTTCGGAAGAGTGGTCGCTCGTCAACCAGCCTTCCGGTCCGGCAGGTCCCCACAACCTCCGGACCGACCCCCCCACAGGAGGACGCGAGTTGAAGCACCGACGCATACCCAAGCGGCGGACGGCCCTGGTAGGTGCGGGTATCGCCGCACTCGTCGCCACGGGAATCACTTTCCAGTCTGCGAACGCCAGCGAGACGCCGAAGGCTTCCGCACCCGAGACGCTGTCCGCCCTGGCGGCCGGAAAGCTCGGCTTAACACTCGGCCAGGACCTCGGCACCGACGCTGCGGGCACGTTCTACGACGCGAAGACCAAGAGCCTCGTGGTCAACGTGCTGGACGAGTCCGCGGCGAAGACCGTCGAGGCGGCCGGCGCCAAGGCGAGAGTCGTCGAGAACTCTCTCGGTGAGCTGAAGAGCGCCCGCAGCACCCTCAAGCAGGACGCGACCATCCCGGGCACCTCATGGGCGACCGACCCGACGACCAACAAGGTCGTCGTCACCGCCGACCGCACGGTCTCCGACGCCGAGTGGGCCAAGCTCACCAAGGTCGTCGACGGACTCGGCGCCACGGCCGAACTCCAGCGCACAAAGGGGGAGTTCAAGCCCTTCATCGCGGGCGGTGACGCCATCACCGGAGGCGGCGGGCGCTGCTCGCTCGGCTTCAACGTGGTCAAGGGCGGTGAGCCGTACTTCCTCACCGCCGGGCACTGCACCGAGTCCATCTCCACCTGGTCGGACTCCAGCGGCACCGAGATCGGCCAGAACGAGGAGTCCAGCTTCCCCGACAACGACTACGGCCTGGTCAAGTACACCGCCGAGGTCGACCACCCGAGCGAGGTGAACCTCTACGACGGCTCCTCGCAGCAGATCACCGGCGCCGCCGAGGCCACCGTCGGCATGGACGTCACCCGCAGCGGTTCCACGACCCAGGTGCACGACGGCACGGTCACCGCTCTGGACGCCACCGTGAACTACGGCAGCGGCGACATCGTCAACGGCCTGATCCAGACCGACGTCTGCGCCGAGCCCGGCGACAGCGGCGGCTCGCTCTTCTCGGGCAGCGACGCGATCGGCCTCACCTCCGGCGGCAGCGGCGACTGCACCTCGGGCGGCGAGACCTTCTTCCAGCCGGTCACGGAGGCGCTTTCGGCCTTCGGTGCCGAGATCGGCTGACCCGCACCGTATCGATCAGTTCTGCGAAGTCCCGCCCCGCGCGCGAGGGGTGGGGCTTCGCGTCGTAAGGGGCCATGGGGTGTGCCGGTATGTCAGGAGGAGGGGACCGATCGGTCTGGTAGCGTGGCAAAATGCCTCGAACGCCAGTTTCCTCCGCGCGGGACCGCATACTGGACGCCGCAGCCGACTTGTTCGACCGGTACGGCGTCCACGCCGTCGGCATGCAGCGGATCATCGACGCGGCGGGCTGCGGGAAGAACCTGCTCTATCGCGAGTTCGACAGCAAGGACGACCTGGTGGTGGCCTACCTTCAGCGGGCCACCCGCAGTTGGAACATCACGCTGGAATCCGCTCGCGCGACCGTGCCGGAGCCGCAGGAGCAACTGGTCGAACTGGTCCGCATCGTGGGGAAGAACATCCCCGGAACCCGGGGCTGCCCGCTGCGGAACACCTACGCCGAGTTCCCCGATCGTGACCACCCGGCCCACCAGGTCGCGCTGGAGCACTTCAGCACGGTCCGCGAGCAACTCTGCGAGGTCGCCCGGCAGACCTCGGCCCCCGCCCCGGAGCGCCTCGCCGACCGCATCTTGCTGATCATCAACGGTCTCTACATCAACGCGTCCGGGGTCAGCGCGGAAGAGAGTGCGGCGATCGCCGTCCAACTCGCCCAGGATGTCGTCCGCGGTGAAACGGCCGAAACGGCCGAAACGGCCGCGACGGTGAGCCGCAGCGGCGCGAGCTGAGCCCGAGGCGGTCGACGGGCGGCCTTGCCCTGAGTCTGCCCTGGCGGACCGTCACCATGGTGTGCTCGGCGCCCGATCCATTGCCGACGGCGCTGCCGCGGTGTCCCTGGACGGCCAGAGGCTCCGGTTGACACGACTCACGCGTGCCCCCCATTATCCAGGCACGACTGTCGGACCGATCGGTCCGCACTCATGGGACCGATCGGTCCGCGCTGGATCGTGACCACCAAACGCCGCAACGGCCAAGCCGGGAGCGCATTGTGACCTTGGAAACTGAAACCACGACAGGTGCACCGCCTGAAGCGGACGCACCGTATCCCCGCCGGTGGGCGGCCATGGTCGTACTGACCCTGGCCTTCATGCTCGACCTGCTGAACGTCTCGATCGTGAGCGTCGCCTTACCGTCGATTCAGCGTGACCTGGGTGCCACGCCCACCCAGGTGGAATGGATCGCGGCTGCCTATCTGCTGGCCTTCGCCGCCGCACTGATCACCTTTGCCCGGGTGGGTGACCTGTGGGGGCGCAAGCGCGTCTTCCTGCTGGGGGTCGTCGCCTTCGCCGTGACCGGCGTGTGGAGCGGACTGGCGGACACCCCCGGCATGCTGATCACCGCGCGTGCCGCGCAGGGGCTGGCGGCCGCCGCGCTCGCCCCGCAGGTGATGAGCCTCTTGTACACCCTCTTCCAGGGCCGGGAGCGGGGCACGGTCTTCGGCGTCTTCGGCCTCATCGCCGGGACCGCGCAGGCCGGAGGTCTGCTGCTCGGGGGTGTGCTGATCGGTGCGGACATCGCGGGCACGGGGTGGCGCATGATCTTCCTGGTCTCGGTACCGGTCGCCCTGGTGCTGGCCGCCCTGGCGGGCCGGCTGGTGCCGGAGAGCCGGGTGGAAGGCGGCGCCCGGCCCCGCCTGGGTGCGGCCGGAGCGCTCACCTTAGGTCTGGCCGCGCTGGTGTTCCCGGTGCTGGAGGGCCGCAGCTACGGGTGGCCCGTCTGGATCTGGGTCATCCTGGTCACGGGCTTCGCACTGGTGGTGGGGCTGGCGTTCGCCGAGCATCGCAGTCCGCAGAAGCGGGCCGGTGCCCTGCTGCCGGTCGAACTGTTCCAGCAGCGGACGGTCGCCGGGGCGCTGGCCGTGCAGTTGCTGGCCTTCGCGGCGCTCAGCGGGTTCCTGCTGGTGATCGTGCTGTGGCTACAGGAAGGCAAGGAGTACTCCGCGATGGACGCCGGTGTGGTCAGCATCGCGCTCCCTGCGGGCGGCCTGGTCACCGCCGATTTCGTGGGTCGGCTCACCGCCCGGTTCGGCCGTCTGCTGGTGCTGACGGGCTGTCTGGTGGGCGCCGTGGGCGCGCTCGGCATCCTCCTCGCCGAGCAGGGCGCGGAAGGCGACAGCATCGGCGGCTGGTCGCTGGTGCCCGGCCTCTTCGCCCTGGGCGTGGGCACGACGTTCGTCATGCCGGCGCTCACCACGCTGTTCCTCTCCACGGTGCCCGTCGAGCACGCCGGTTCGGCCTCCGGCGTCTGGACCACCAGTCAGCAGTTCGGCGCCGCGGTGGGTGTCGCGGGCCTCGGCACGATCTACTACGGCACGGCGGAGAGCAGCGGTCCCGCCACGGCCATCGCCGCCTGCACCTTCACCGTGGTGGCGATCCTGGTCATCAGCGCGGCGCTCTGCTTCACCCTCAGCCCGAACCGGCGGCCCGCCGCGCCCGCGGTGCCCACCGAAACCACCGAAACCGCCGAAACCTGATCGCCGGGATCTGCCCTCTCGCGCACGTACCTGGAGCGCGGGGACCGGGTCGTGGTCGTCGGCCGCGACGCGGGCAAGGGGGAGACGTACCTCATCGAGGCGGACCTCAGCCTCGTCAGCGAGAACCAGAGGGTCGTCGAGGAGGTCACGTCCCTTCCGCTCCTACCGCCGGGTGACCAGCGAGGGGCTGGAACACCACCTCGCGCTCTTCTGCCTGAGCCGTTAATCGCGGGCGGGTTCGTCGGCGAGTTCGACGCGGTGATGACGGTGCGTGCCGAGGAGATGCGGTAGAGCGGTCAGTTCGCCAGAGTCGCTGGACGTATGTATGGCTTCGACACTGTCGCGCGTGTCCGCAGAGGGTGAAGTTTCCATCCTGGGGCGTCAGACATCCAGACAGAAAACTCTACCCCTCAAGAGAACGCCAGCCGATGGCAAACTGACGGTCATGACCAGCCACGCTCTGAGTGAGCTGGACGAATTCCCCTCTGCCCTGTGCCGAGTCCCGCATCTCCAACTGACAAACACGGCCGGAGCACACCGGCGATGACGACGACGCGGATTCCGCCTCTGGGCACGCCGACGAACAAGGTCATCGACCTTCCGCCGATCCGAAAGCGTACGCATGTCCACTGAACTCACCGAGTCAGCTGTTTCTCCCCCCACCGACCCCAATGCCGACCCCCCTACCGACCCCTCTGCCGAGCCCGCCTCCGCGCCCTCCCGGCGCACGTTCATCGCGACGACCACCGCGGTCGGTGGCGCCGTCGCGGCCGGCGGCCTGATGACGGGGCCGGCCGCGCTTGCCGCCGAGAAGAGGGATGCCGCCAAGGCACCGCCGAACAGCCGTGTCTCGCTGACGGTCAACGGGAAGCGTCACACCGTCACGGTGGACAACCGGACCTCGCTGCTGGACCTCTTACGCGAGCACCTGGACCTGCCCGGCTCCAAGAAGGGCTGCAACGCCGGTGCCTGCGGGGCGTGCACGGTGCTGGTCGACGGACGCCGCGTCAACTCCTGCCTGACACTCGCGGTCCGTCTGGAGGGCGCCGAGATCACCACCATCGAAGGTCTCGCCCCGGGAGGCGCGGACGGTGAGCTGCACCCGTTGCAGCAGGCGTTCGTCGAAGAGGACGCCTTCCAGTGCGGCTACTGCACGCCGGGCCAGATCATGTCCGGCGTCGGCTGCATCCAGGAAGGCCACACCGGATCGGCGGACGAGATCCGGGAGTGGATGAGCGGCAACATCTGCCGCTGCGGCTGCTACGTGAAGATCGTGCGCGCGGTCGAGCAGACCGCCCACGGGAAATGAGACCCGCCTCCCATGTATCCCTTCGCCTTCACCAAAGCCTCCGACACCGCCGAGGCGCTCAACGCCGGTCGGCGCGGCGGGCGTTACATCGCCGGCGGCACCACCCTGGTCGACCTCATGCGCGAGACCGTCGAACGCCCCGAGACGCTGGTCGACATCAGTGCACTGCCGCTGCGCGAGGTCACCGTCACCGAGCGCGGGGGCCTGCGCATCGGCGCGTTGGTGCGGATGGCCGAGGCCGCCGCCCATGCCAAGGTCCGCACCACCTACCCGGTCATCTCCGAGGCGCTGGAGCTGAGCGCCTCCGCCCAATTGCGGAACATGGCCACCATCGGCGGGAACATCATGCAGCGCACCCGCTGCACCTACTTCCGTGACGTGACCGCCGCCTGCAACAAGCGTGAGCCCGGCTCGGGTTGCGCCGCACGGGGCGGCTTCAACCGCACCCACGCGATCCTCGGTACCTCCGACTCCTGCGTGGCCACGCACCCCTCCGACGTGGCCGTGGCCTTCGCCGCGCTGGAGGCGACCGTCCGCCTGCTCGGCCCGGACGGCGCACGCGGCATCCCCTTCGCCGACTTCCTGCTCCGGCCCGGCAGCACCCCGAACCGCGAACAGGCCCTCCGCAAGGGTGAGTTGATCACGGCCGTCGAGATTCCGGCCCTTCCGCGCCCGCTGAAGTCGGGCTATCTGAAGGTGCGTGACCGTCAGTCGTACGAGTTCGCCCTGACCTCGGCGGCCGTCGCGCTGCACATCCGCGGCGGGGTGATCCGGGAGGCGAAGGTGGCCGCCGGGGGCGTGGGCACGGTGCCGTGGAAGCTGCCCGCCGTCGAGAAGCACCTCATCGGCGAGCGGCCCTCGCAGGCGCTGTGGGCCGAGGCCGCCAAGCATGCGGCGGACGGGGCCCGCCCGCTGGAACACAACCGTTTCAAGGCCGAACTCCTCAAACGCACCGTCGAGCGCCAGCTGCGCATCGTGGGAGGTACCAAGTGAGCCCGCAGCCGCAGGCAGCTGTCGGAGCGCCGCTGTCCCGGGTGGACGGCCGGCTGAAGGTCACGGGGAAGGCGACGTACGCCGCCGAACACGACATCAAGGGCGTCGTCCACGCCGTCATCGTGGACAGCACCATCGGTCGCGGGCGCATCACCGGCATCGACACCCGTGCCGCCCTCGCCCAGCCCGGCGTCATCAAGGTCATCAGCCACCTCAACGCGCCCAGGCTGGCCTACCGCGGCAACCCGGAGAACGACTGGCCGAACAGCGAACAGCTGCGGATCTTCCAGGACGACAAGGTTCTCTTCCGCGGCCAGCCGGTCGCCGTCGTGGTGGCCACCACCCTGGAAGCCGCGGAGCATGCCGCGCACCTGGTGAAGGTCGGCTACGACGCCGAGAAGACGTCGACCGACATGGCCACCGCACCGGCCGGTGAACCCATGAACTACGCGCGGGGTGACGCGGACAAGGCGTACGAATCCGTCGCCGTACAGGTGGACGCGACCTATCAGCAGGCCCGTGCCCATCACAACGCGATGGAACCGCACGCCACCATCGCCCGCTGGGACGGCGATCAGCTCACTCTGTGGGACAAGACGCAGTGGCCGATCGGCACGCAGAAGGACGTCGCCGCCGTGTTCGGCATCCCGAACGACTCGGTGCGCATCATCTCGCCGTTCGTCGGCGGCGGGTTCGGCAACGCCATTCGCGCCTGGCCCCACATCGCCACCGCGGCGGTCGCCGCCCGCGAGACCGGCCGCCCGGTCAAGCTCGTGCTGTCCCGCAGGCAGCTGTACTTCGGGGTGGGCTACCGGCCCTCGTACGAGTACCGGGTGCGCCTGGGCAGCGACCGGCGCGGCCGGGTGGCCTCCATGGTCCAGCACCTGAAGTCCGAGACCTCGACGTACGAGAACTTCGTCGAAGGCGTCCTGCACGTCGGGCAGATGGTCTACAACGCGCCCCACGTCCGCCAGGACCACCGCACGGTGCCCCTGGACGTGAACACCCCGATCTGGATGCGCGGCCCCGGCTACGCCACCGCCGCCTTCGCCATCGAGTCGGCGATGGACGAACTCGCCCACAAGCTGGACATCGACCCCATCGAGCTACGCCGGCACAACGAACCGGAACAGGACCCGTCCAGCGGGCTGCCGTTCTCCACCCGGCGACTGCGCGAGTGCTACACCGTCGGCGCCCGTGAGTTCGGCTGGAACCGGCGCGACCCCAAGCCCCGCTCCACCCGCGACGGCGACTGGCTCATCGGCACCGGCATGGCCGTCGGCACCTACGACGTGGTGCGGAGCGGGGCCGAGGCCCGGGTGAGGCTGAACGCCGACGGCACCGCCCTGATCCAGTCCGCGACCAGCGACATGGGCCCGGGCACCTACACCTCCCAGACCCAGGTCGCCGCGGACGCCCTCGGCCTGACGATGCGCAAGGTGACCTTCCAGCTCGGCGACTCCACCATGCCGAAGGCACCGCCCCATGGCGGCTCACAGACCATGATCAACATCGGCTCCGCCGTCCAGGACGGCTGCGACAAGGTACGCAAGCAGGCGATCAAGCTCGCCGTCGAGGACGAACGCTCGCCGCTGTACGGCGTCGATGCCGACGACATCGTGGTCCGCGCCGGACGGCTGCACGTGTCGGACAATCCGGCACGCGGGGAGACCTACCGGCAGCTCCTGGCCCGCAACAACCGCACCCACCTCGAAGTCCTCGGCTCCTGGACCCCTGGCCAGGCACGGCACTCCATGTACACCTACGGTGCGATCTTCGCCGAGGTCGCCGTCGACGCCCGCCTCGGACTGGTTCGGGTGCGGCGGATGCTCGGCGTCTTCGACGCGGGCCGCATCATCAGTCCCAAGCTCGCCGACAGCCAGGCGCTGGGCGGGATGGTCGGCGGCATCGGCGCGGCCCTCCTCGAGCACACGGTCACCGACCACCGAGACGGCCGCATCGTCAACGCCAACCTCGCCGACTACATGGTCCCGGTCAACGCCGACATCCCCGACCTGCGGGGGATATTCCTCGACGGCGGCGAAGACCTGGAGGCCGACCCCATCGGCGTCAAGGGACTCGGCGAGATCGTCTACATCGGCGTGGCACCCGCCATCGCCAACGCCGTCTTCCACGCCACCGGCCGCCGCGTCCGCGAACTGCCCATCACCGCCGAGGCGTTGCTCTGAGCCGAGGCCCGATACGAGCCCCCGGGCGGCCGGTTTCGTGGTGAGACGGCCGCCCCGGGTGCTCACCCAACCGTCCGGCGGCCGACCATGCCCGGCCGCCGGACCCCTGGGGCCGCCGCCGTGTCTCTCCCTCGACGACACGGCGGCGGCCCAACCTCCCGCCTCCCAAGAACCGTCGCCCCGTCTGCTCAAACGGAGACCCGCACATGCTGAACATCGCGGACACGCTCTACGCCTGGTGCCGCGAGGCCCGTCCCTTCGCCCTGGCCACCGTCGTCCAGGTCAGCGGCAGCGCGCCTCTGCCGCCCGGCACCGCACTCGCCGTCAACGCGGACGGCGACGCGGTCGGCAGCGTCTCCGGCGGCTGCGTGGAAGGAGCCGTCTACGAACTGTGCCAACAGATCCTGGCGGACGGTGGCGCCCCGGCACGGGCCCGGTTCGGCTACTCCGACGACGACGCCTTCGCCGTCGGGCTGACCTGTGGCGGTGAAATCGACGTCCTCGTCCAGCATGTCGACCCCGCCGGCCAGCCCCATCTCACCGCAGCCCTGGAAGCCGTCACGCAAGGCCGTCCCACCGCCCTCGCCCAGATCGTCGACGGCCCCGAGCACCTCCTCGGCCGCACCCTCTCACTCCTCGGCGACGGCAGCGCGTACGACGGAACCCTCGGCAGCACGGCCGAGGACCGGGCGGTGGCGGCCCAGGCCCGCGCGCTGCTGCGGGCGGGCCGCACCGGGGTGGTCGAGGTCGGCGGGGACGCCGACACCTGCCCCGAGAGACTGTCCGTCCTCGTCCACACCCACGCGTCCCGCCCCCGCATGCTCATCTTCGGCGCCGTCGACTTCGCGGGTGCGCTGAGCGAGGTCGGACGCTTCCTCGGCTACCGGGTCACCGTGTGCGACGCCCGTCCGGTCTTCGCGACCCCGGCCCGCTTCCCGCATGCCGACGAGGTTGTCGTCGACTGGCCGCACCGCTATCTGGAGCACACCGAGGTGGATTCCCGCACCGTCATCTGCGTACTGACCCATGACGCCAAGTTCGACATCCCCCTGCTGCGGCTGGCCCTCGGCCTTCCCGTCGGCTACGTCGGCGCGATGGGCTCCCGCCGTACCCACGACCACCGCCTCGACGCCCTGCGCGAAGCCGGCGTACCGGAGGACCGGCTCACGCGCCTGCACTCCCCGATCGGGCTCGACCTCGGCGCCCACACCCCCGGGGAAACCGCCATCTCCATCACCGCCGAGATCATCGCCCACACCCACCACGGCACCGGCCTGCCCCTGACCCGCGGGACCGGGCCCATTCATCAGCCCGCCCCGGGGACTCTTTCATCGGCCACGCAGACAGCCGCGTGACGACCGGCCTGCCCACCGCGCGGCGCAGACCGGATGACGCCCAGGATCAGCCGGCAGCGTCAGCGCTCGGCTGGTGGGTGGTGGCCCAGCAGGCGAGGAAACGCAGTCCCTCGTGGGAGGCAGTACCGGGCTCCGCCGTGAAGATGACGAGTTGCTGGTCGGGATCGCTGGGGCAGGCGAGAGTCTCCCAGTCGAGGGTGAGGTTGCCGGCCACGGGATGGCGGAACTCTTTCGCCCCCACGGTGTGGTGGGACACGTGGCGGGCGGCCCACCACTCCCGGAACTGAGGATCCTTTTCGGACAGCTCCTCGACGAGTGCAATCATTCTGGGGTCGTCCGTTTTGTTCGCTGCTTCCATCCTCAGAAATGCCACGGTAGTACGCGCGGCGGTTTCCCAGTCCGCGTACAGGTCCCGCATAGCGGGATCGGTGAAGAGCATTCGCGCAGAATTGCGCTGCTCTTCCGGAATCCGGGAGAAGTCCGCGATCAGGGCGGCGGCAAGAGGATTCCAGGCGAGAATGTCCATGCAGGGGCCGAGAACGATAGCGGGGGTGTCGGTGAGATTGTCGAGGAGCCGCCGCGTCGATGGCCGGACCTTCAGCGTCGAGTTCCGACGTGGCCGTGCGTTCTCCTTCCCGGCCAGTTCGAGCATGTAGTCACACTGGTCGTCGTCCAGGCGCAATACCCGGGCCAGGGCCATCAGGACCGGAGTCGAGGCTTCGATGCGGCCCTGCTCCAGGCGGGTGTAGTACACGGTGCTGATCGCAGCCAGCTGCGCCACTTCCTCCCGGCGCAGGCCCGGGACCCGACGCAGTGCCCCGCTCTCGGGCAGACCCATTGCACGGGGGCTCAGCTCTGCACGCCGGACCTTGAGGAATTCACCCAGCTCGCTGAGGTGTGCGTCCCTGCTCATGCCGGACACGGTACTGCGGCAGCCGCTCCGGGAGAGCTCAGGTGGGGGGTAGAGATCTGTACCCGGAACGTGCCTTCCGGGAGGAGACGGTCCACGTCGCCTTCACTCAGTCTTCTATGGAGCCAACTCCGCTCCTTCCAGAAATTCGTGAGGGGTAGAGTTTTATACTCGGAAAGATTTCTCCCATTGTCGCGTTCGGGAGTCGATGGCACGTTTGCATCCGCGCCATCGACGGAATGCGATGGCCCGGCGCTGGTTTCCGCTCGGCACGCTTTGGCTGGCCACGCGGAGGTCCACGCCACGCGTCGGAAGAGGCCGCTCAGGTGGCACTCCACCGTCTGTTCGGACGCCGTACATCAAGAGGAATGGACCAACTCCTATGCCATCGAAACTGACTGGCACGGTCGCGCTTGTCACCGGTGCGAGCAGCGGGATCGGCGAGGCCACCGCCCGCCAACTCGCCGAGCTCGGTGCGTCCGTGGCCCTGGTGGCCCGCCGCAAGGACCGTCTGGACGCACTCGCCGCCGAGATAGGGAAGGCCGGCGGCACCGCGCTGGTGGTGGAGGCCGACATCACCGACCGCGCCCAGGCCGAGGCGGCCGTCGAGCAGACCGTCGAGCACTTCGGTCGGCTGGACACCCTGGTCAACAACGCCGGCCTGATGCTCCTGGGCCCCGTCGTCGGCGCGGACGCCGAGGAGTGGGAGCGCATGATCGCCATCAACGTCAAGGGCCTGCTCTACACCACCCGCGCCGCCCTCCCGCACCTGCTCAAGGCCGCCGAGGACGGTACGCGCCGGGTCGCCGACATCGTCAACATCAGCTCCATCGCGGGCCGCGTGGCCTGGAACGGTTACGGCGTCTACAACCTCACCAAGTTCGGGGTGAACGGCTTCACCGAGTCCCTGCGCCAGGAAGTCACCCAGCGGCACGTCCGCGTCGGTGTCCTGGAGCCGGGCGGTGTGAACACCGAACTGGACTCGCACAACAAGCCCGAGATCCACGGCGAGATGATCCAGCCCTTCCTCGACACGACCGAGATCCTCGCCCCCGAGGACATCGCCGACGGCGTCACCTACATGGTCACGCGCCCCCGGCATGCCTCCATCGCCGAACTTTGGATCATGCCCACCGACCAGGCATGACATCCGTCGCGACAAGGATTACCTGATGAAGCACGTATCGCTGGGCGGGCTCGATGTCTCGCGCATCGGCCTGGGCGCCATGACCATGGCCGGCACCTACACCACCGGCGGGGGGCTCGATGACGCCGAGTCGATCCGCACCATCCACCGGGCCCTGGACCTCGGGGTCACCCACATCGACACCGCCGAGATCTACGGCCCCTTCCACAGCGAGGAACTCGTCGGCAAGGCCATCAAGGGCCGCCGCGACGACGTCGTCATCGCGACGAAGTTCGGCCTCGTCTCCCACGCCGGCGACGGCCCCGGCGTCATCGACAGCAACCCCGCCAACGTGAAGACCGCCGTCGAAGGCTCCCTCCTGCGGCTCGGCACCGATCACATCGACCTCTACTACCAGCACCGCGTCGACCCCAACACCCCCATCGAAGAAACCGTCGGCGCGCTGGCCGAACTGGTCACCGAAGGCAAGGT